>JBLRWH010000020.1:0-35301 GCA_047921395.1 Gammaproteobacteria bacterium | reverse complement strand
CGATACTAATTGCCCGTGAGGCTTGACCATATAACACCCAAGCATTCAGGGTGTGTTGATCTCGATCGACATGAATGCGTCACCTTGGGTGACACTACGACGTCAAAACTTTTCGATTTCGCGGCGCTCCGCTCTCCGGGCGGGGCGCGATACGTGAGCCAGTTTGCCTGGCGGCCATAGCGAGCGGGAACCACCCGATCCCATTCCGAACTCGGAAGTGAAAACGCTCAGCGCCGATGGTAGTGTGGGGTTATCCCCATGTGAGAGTAGGTCACTGCCAGGCATCTAAAACAGAAACCCCCGGTCTCGAAAGAGGCCGGGGGTTTTTTCTGGGTCTGCGCAGATTAGCGTGAAGGCCGTGGAGCGAAACGCTCAGCCCTATTCCGAAAAGAACGGCCGGGCACGTCAGGCCCACGTCTATTAGATCGATCTCGTGCGGTGTTTATTACAGATCGACCCAGCCAGCTTGACGAATCGGTACCTAACACCCCCCGATGTTGCCGGTAGCTCGTTCCCGGGCTGACCCCGCATCCCGGCGCCAGGCGTGCTTCGCGTGGCCCTGATCGGCGCTCATCTCGGCTGTTTTGACATTTTCTCGAAAACTTGTGATCTGGCACACACTTTCCCGGCACTAATTTGAGCGAAAGTGCAGTCTCGATTCAGACAAAGGCAAACCCACCGAAAGGTGGCGACGCAAAGTTACCGGTCTAACGGGCCCCAGGGCCCCATGACAGCGGAACCGCCAGAATCCAGCGCCCGAGGGACGGGCTGACTTGATCCATTCTGGCGATGCGGTCGCACATCGGGTGGAACGAGGACAGCCATGAGCCAATGCGCCGTGACGCCCGTTCGCAGACGGGACCATTCCGGGATGATGATCTCCAGGCGGGTGCTTGCGAGCCTTGCATTCGCGTGGCTCGGACTGTTCGCCAGCGCCGCAGCCACCGCGCAGGATGTCTCCCGCGAGCAGATGAAAGGCCTGGACGAGCAGGTCCAGGAGATCAAGTCCGAGGTCCTGGATATCGCCGCCGAGCTGGCATTGCTTGAGGAACGGCTGCTCTACCCGTCAAACACCCAGGTCGCGCTGTTCGTGGCCCTCGCGGAGGGCCAGCCGTTCCGGCTCGACGCCGTGCAGCTGCGCATCAACGGCGAACTGGTCGCGCATCACATCTACAGCGCCAAGGAGCTGGAGGCCCTGCAGAAAGGCGGGGTGCAGCGGATTTTCACGGGCAACGTGCCGACCGGTCCGCACCAGCTGGAGGTCACCGTGGCCGGCAAGAGCGCCGCCGGGCGGGACTTCAGCCAGGCCGAGAGTTTCGGCTTCACCAAGGGCATCGAGCCGAAGCTCGTCGGGATCACGCTGGCGGGCCCCGATGCCGGCAGCGCCACGATCAAGGTCGGGGACTGGTAAGGCATGGCGCGCGCGCTGACATCGCTGGTTGTGCTGGGCGTGGCGGCCATCGCCGCCGCCGGGCCGGCGCTGGGCGAGACGCCGCGCGACCTGCATTTTGACGAGGCCCTGTACCACGCCCACCAGGGTCATTACTTCGAGGCGCTCGAGCGCCTGGACGCGGAGCTCGGCCAGCACCACGGTCTCGACGAGCCGGCGCTGGACACGCTACATCCCTACATCAATCACGCCGAGTTCTCCGTCGGCGACTTCGAGCTGCACTACCGCATGCATCATCGCGCGGGGCGCGCCATCCGGGCCGTGCTGGAAGGCGATGTCGACGAGCCGGTCCGCAACGAGGCCGCTTTCCGCCTGGCGCGCATTCACTTCCAGAAGGACCAGCCGGAAGACGCGCTGCGCGCCCTGGAGCGCATCAGAGGGCGGATTCCCGAGCAGGTCCGGGACGAGATCGAGTTCCTGCGTGCCAACGTGCTGCTGTCCCTCGGACGTCCCGCCGAGGCCGCCGAGCTGCTCGAGAAGGTCCAGGGCGCGCCGGGACTGAAGGGCTTTTCAGAATACAACCTCGGCATCGCGCTGCTCCAGGACGGCCGGCCGCTGGAGGCCCAGGCGCAGCTCGACAAGGCCGGCCGCGTCAAGGGACTGGACCAGCCCGGGCTCGCCATCCGCGACCGTTCCAACCTGGTGCTCGGCACGCTGCAGATGGAATCGGCGGAGTTCGGGCCGGCGCAGCGCTCGCTGGAGCGGGTGCGCCTGGACGGACCGTATTCGAACCAGGCGCTTTTGAGCGCGGGCTGGGCGGACGCCTCCGCGGAGAACTTCCAGCGCGCGCTGGTGCCCTGGAGCATCCTCGCCGAGCGCGAGGTGACAGATCTCGCGGTGCAGGAGGCCATTCTTGCGCTGCCCTATGCCTACAGCCGCCTTGATGCCCACGGGCGGGCGGCGATGCTGTACGGCCAGGCCGTCGACGTCTTCGGCACCGAGCTCGACAAGGTCGACGCCTCCATCCGCAGCATCCGCGAGGGCAAGTTTCTCGAGGCGCTGGTGCGCGAGGAGATTCGGCAGGGCAAGGACTGGGTCATCCGTCTTCGTGCCCTGCCCGAGACCCCCGAGACCTACTACCTGATGGCGCTGATGGCCTCGCACGATTTCCAGACCGCGTTGCAGAACTACCTGGACCTGGAGGACCTGCGCAAGAAGATGGCGTCCTGGAACAGCAGCTTCGATGCCTTCGAGGATATCATCGAGCACCGCCGGGCCTACTACGAGCCCCTGCTGCCCGGCCTGGACAGCGGCTTCCGTGAGCTGGATTCGAAGATCCGCCTGCGCCTCGAGCAGCGCGAGCGCATCCACCAGCGCCTGCACGGCATGCTGACGGCGCCGCGCCCCGACTTCCTGGCCACGGCCGACGAGCGCGTCCTGCTCGAGGCGATCGGCCGTCTCGAGGCCGGCCTCGGCGAAGTGAATTCGGCCGACGAGGCCGGCATCCAGTGGCGCATCCAGCGCCTGAGGGGGCTCCTGAAGTGGAACCTCGAGACCGAATATCACCAGCGCTTCACCGAGGCGCACGAGAACCTGGCGGAGCTCGACGAGGTCGTGGACGCCATGCAGGCGCAATACCAGGCCTTCGTGCGGACGCGCCAGGCGGCGATGCACAGCTACGTGGGTTACGACGAGCAGATCACCCGTCTCCGGAGCCGCATGAAGAAGGCCCTGGCGCAGCTGCAGGTGCTCATGGCACGCCAGGGCCACATGCTTGAGGTCGTGGCCGTGAATGAATTGTCCGAGCGCCGGCAGCGGCTCGAGGTTTACCAGGGCCAGGCGCGCTACGCCTTCGCCGACAGTTATGACCGCGCCGCCAAGCTGCAGGCGGCCGAGGACCCGAGCTGATGCGCCGCGCCCACCTCATCCTGGTCTTGGCCCCCGTGGCGCTTGTGGCCTGCGCGACCGATCCCGACCGGCGAACCCTCGCCGAGCTGCGTGACGTCGAGATCGAGGTGCGCGAAGTGCCGGTCGCCGACGGACTGGACCAGGCCATGGCCGGCTACCGGCGTTACCTGGAGGAAACCCCGGAGACCGCCCGGACGCCGGAAGCGATGCGCCGGCTCGCCGACCTGCAGGTCGAGAAGGAGTACGGTATTCTCGGCGACGGCGAGATCAGGGAGCTGCCCGCGCCGGAACAGGCTGACGCTCCGAGCGCCGAGCGTCCGGCCGCAGCCGGGGCAGGCGGCGCCGGGGAACGGGAATCTGCCGAGGCCTTCGAGCAGCGCGCCGCCGGCGAGCAGGCCTTCGCGGCGGAGCCGCTCGGGATCGAGCTCCCCGCGAGCTACGACGCGGCCATGCCGGCAGGGCCGCGCGAGGCGATCGAGCTGTACCAGCGCATCCTCGCAACCTATCCGTCATATCCGCACAACGACCAGGTCCTCTACCAGATGTCCCGGGCCTACGACGAGGTGGGGATGACCGAGGAGGCCATGCGCGTCATGAACCGGTTCATCGTCGAGTACCCGAATTCCCGGTACATCGACGAGGTGCAGTTCCGGCGCGCGGAATACTTCTTCACTCGGCGCCAGTTCAACGACGCGGAGGCCGCGTACGCCGCGGTCACCGCGATGGGCAAGGGTTCCTCGTTCTACGAGCTGGGCCTCTACAAGCTGGGCTGGACGCTCTACAAGCGTGACTTCTACGACGAGGCCCTGAACGAATTCGTCGCCCTGCTCGACTACAAGGTCTCGATCGGCCACGACTTCGACGGGCTGGAGGACCAGCACGACGAGCGCCGCGTCGCGGACACCTTCCGGGTCGTCAGCCTGAGCTTCTCCAACCTGGGCGGCCCGGAGGTCGTGCAGGAATACTTCGGCGAGCACGGCAATCGCGGCTACGAGGACCGCATCTACAGCAACCTCGGCGAGTTCTATTTAGACAAGCTGCGTTACCAGGACGCCGCCAAGACCTACGCCGCCTTCATCGAGCTCAACCCCCTGCACCAGGTCGCCCCGCAGTTCGGCATCCGGATGGTCGAGATCTACGAGGCGGGCGGCTTCCCCATGCTGGTCGTGCAGGCGAAGAAAGATTTCGCGAACAGCTACGCCCTCGACGCCGAGTACTGGAACCATTTCGCCATCGAGGAACGCCCCGAGGTAGTGAGCTTCCTGAAGAGCAATCTCGAGGACCTCGCGAACCACTACCACGCCCTTTACCAGGACGAGACACTCGAGGACGACCGCCTCGCGAACTACGCCGAGGCGCAGCACTGGTATCGCGCGTACCTGGGCTCCTTCCCGGAGGACCCGGGCACGCCGGCCGTGCATTACCAGTTCGCCGACCTGCTCTTCGAGGAAGGCGATTTCGGCCTGGCGGCCATGGAATACGAGCGCATCGCCTACGAGTACCCGGCCCACGAGCAGTCCCCTGCGGCCGGCTACGCGGCGGTCTACGCGCATCGGCAGCACCAGGCACAGGCCGGCGCGGAGCAGGTGGACGAGGTCCGTCGCGAGGCGGTCGAGAGCTCGCTCCGGTTCGCCGAGATCTTCCCCGGACACGAGCACGCCGCAGTGGTGCTCGGCGCCGCCGCAGACGACCTTTACGAGATGCGCCAGTTCGAGCGGGCGATCGTCGCCGGGCGCACGCTGATCGAACAGTACGCGGAGGCCGGCCCGGCCCTGCAGCGCTCGGCCTGGATCGTGGTCGCCCACGCGAGCTTCGACCTGGAGGATTACGTGGCGGCCGAGCAGGCCTACACCAGCGTGTTGCAGCTCACCGCGGCGGACGACGCGTCACGGCCTGATTTCATCGACACGCTCGCCGCGTCGATCTACAAGCAGGGCGAGCTGGCCAACCTCCAGCAGGATTATCGCGCCGCGGCCGACCACTTCCTGAGGATTCGCCACGCCGCGCCGACCTCCGGGATCCGGGCCGCGGCCGAGTATGACGCTGGTGCGGCCCTGATGCGGCTGGAGGACTGGGCCGCGGCGGCCGACGTCCTGGAAGCCTTCCGCGCCGGCCATCCCGATCACGAGCTGAATCGCGAAGCCACCCGGCAGATCGCCTACGTCTACCGCGAGGACGGGCAGACGACCCGCGCCGCCGCGGAGTACGAGCGGATCTCGGCGGAGGCGGACGATCCCGAGCTGGCGCGCGAGGCGCTGCTGCTCGCCGGCGAGTTGTACGAGGAATCGGCGGCGGCGCAGGCACTCGCGGTGCACCTGCGCTATGTCGAGCTCTTCCCGGAGCCGGTCGAGATCGCGGTGGAGACGCGCTTCAAGATCGCCGACCGCTACCTCAAGCACAACGACCAGGACGCCTATCACGCGCAGCTGCGGCAGATCGTCGCGATCGACGCCGACGCCGGACCCCAGCGCAGCGCCCGGACCCGCTTCCTGGCGGCCCAGTCGGGACTCGTGCTGGCGACCGAGTTCTACCTCGACTTCCAGGACGTGCGCCTTGTGCAGCCCTTCGATCGCAGCCTGCAGGAAAAGCAGCGGCGCATGGACCGCGCGATGGAGGCGCTAGACGCGCTGGTCGGCTATGAGGTCGGCGAGGTGACGGCGGCGGCGACCTTCTATATCGCCGAGGTCTATTACGGTTTCAGCCAGGCGCTGCTCGAGTCGGAGCGCCCGGCGGATCTCGATGCCGACGAACTGCTCGATTACGAGATGGTCATCGAGGAGGAAGCCTTTCCCTTCGAGGAGCGGGCCATCGAGGTGCACGAAAAGAATCTCGAGCTGATGAGCGCCGGGGTGTTCAACGGCTGGGTCGAGCGAAGCCTCGACAAGCTCGCCGACCTGATGCCGGGCCGCTACGCGAAGTTCGAGATCAGCCCGGGATTCCTTGGCTCGCTGGAGATCTATGCCTATCGCGCGCCGGGCGCCCCCGAGCCGCAGCCTGAAGAGCCCCTGTCGAGCGGCCCGCGGCCCGACGCCCCTGCGAGCGAGCTGCCGCTAGAGCCGGGTGAGGACAGTGAAGCACTGCCGGCCGAGGACGCGCCGGACGGGGCCGTCACGGAAGAATTTAAAGGAGAGGTCGTTGCGGCCAGGTAAGCGATGCGCACCATGAACCCCAGACGATCACCGGAAAGCCGCCATTGGGCGTCGTTGGCGCTGGCCGTCGTGCTGGCGGCCACGGGTTGCGCGGCGCCCGGCGCCGGGCCGGGGCCGCAGGGCCCGGCGCCGGTCCAGACCCAGGATGAATCGGGTTTCGTCATCACCGAGGAGGTCCGCGTGAGCGCCGACGTGCGTGCGGACTTCGAGCACGCGGTGCAGCTGCTCGAGCAGGAAGAGTTCACGCAGGGCATCGCCCTGTTGCGGCGCGTGACGGAGCGCGCGCCCGAGGCCACCGCCGCACACATCGATCTCGGGATCGCGTACCGCGAAACCGGCGACCTGGCGCAGGCCGAGGCCAGCATGCTGCGGGCGCTCGCGCTCAATCCCAGCCACCCGGTGGCGCACAACGAAATGGGCATGCTTCATCGCCGGACGGGGCGTTTCGAGTCCGCGCGGGCGCACTACGAGCGGGCCCTCGCCGTGCATCCCGCGTTTCACTACGCGCGGCGGAACCTGGCCATCCTGTGTGACGTGTACCTCGCGGACCTGCAGTGCGCGCTGCAGCACTACGAGGCGTACACCGCGGCCGTGCCCGATGACGCGGAGGCGACGATGTGGATCGCCGACCTGCGCAACCGGGCCGGTCAGGGAGAGTAAGCAAAATGAAATTCAAGCTGACCTGTTGTGTCCCGCTGCTCCTGGCTTCGTCCGTCGCCGTGTCGGCGGAGCCGCCGGAGACGGCCGAGCCGGCGGAAAAACGGAACCTGGGTATGTCCATCGTGGGCAACAACGAGGCGCCCAAGGCCCTCGTGATCGTGCCCTGGAAGAGTTCCGAGCTGGGGACGAGACCGGATGTGTCCGGGTTGCTGGATGACATCACGCGACCCGTGGACAAAGACGTTTTCATGCGAGAGCTGGAGTACTACCGCATCAGGGCGGAGTAAGGCGCGGTCGACAGCCGCGCAGTGGAATCGGGCAATTTTGGAGTTTGTGCTTAAGAGGGTGTGGTCATGGAATCTTTCTATTCAATCGTCGGATTTTTCTCAACGGGCGGGCCGTTCATGTACCCGATCCTGATCGTGTTTGCGGTCGGGGCGGCGATCGCCATCGAGCGTTACATCACCCTCAGCAGGGTGACGTACAGCAACCAGAACATGTGGAGCAAGTTGCAGCCGGCCCTGAACCAGGGCGACTTCGACAAGGCCCGTGAGCTGGCCAGCAAGGACAAGTCCACAGTCGCCCAATTGCTGGGCATGGGCCTGGCCAGGCAGGGCGCCGTCCGCCGCCGCGAGGACATCGAGATCGCGATGGAGGAGAGCATGATGGAGATCATTCCACAGCTCGAGAAGCGCACGGCCTACGTCGCGCTGGCCTCCAGCATCGCCACGCTGCTCGGCCTGCTGGGCACCATCATGGGGCTGATCCAGGCGTTCACCGCGGTGGCCAACGCCAATCCGGCCGAGAAGGCGGACATGCTGTCGGCCAGCATCTCGGTGGCGATGAACACCACGGCCTTCGGGCTGATGGTCGCGATCCCGCTGCTGATCACCCACGCAGTGCTGACCGCCAAGACGGGCGCGATCGTCGACAGCCTGGAAATGGCTTCGGTGAAGGCGCTGAACGTGATCTCGGCGAAGGCGAAGCGGGTCGTAGAGGCGTAGCAAAATGGCCAGGACACACCACTACAGGCGGCGGCGCCATAACGAGCCGGCCGAGTTGGACATGACCACCTTCCTCAACCTGATGGTGGTGTTGGTGCCGTTTCTGCTGATCACGGCGGTGTTCTCGCGGATCACCATCGTCGAGCTGACCCTGCCGAGCAGCCAGGCCGCGCCCGCACCCGCGCAGCCAGCGTTCCGGGTCGAGGTGATCGTGCGCGAGGTGGGGCTCGAGATCACCAACGGCACTAACGTGATCGCCGCCATGCCGAAGTCTGACGGCGAGGACTACGACCTCGCCAGCCTGGGCGAGTACCTCGTGGCGCTCAAGCGCCAGTACCCGGACAAGGAGGATGCCTCCGTGCTGCTGGAGCCCGATATCGCCTACGACCACCTGATCCGGGTCATGGACGTCGTGCGCAGCGTGGAAGTCCCGCCCGAGGGCGACGAGGAACAGCCGCTTCGAGTCGCGCTGTTCCCCGACATAGCCATAGGAGACGCGCCATGAAGAACACGCGCCGCATCAAGCGCATGTCGCGCAACAGGTCGAAGGTCACCAAGATGAACCTGACGTCGCTCATGGACGTGTTCACCATCCTGGTCTTCTTCCTGCTGGTGAATTCCGCCAACAGCGAGATCCTGGATACGCCGAAGCAGATCAAGCTGCCGGAGTCCATGGTCGAGTCCAAGCCGCGCGAGACCGTGGTGATCTTCATCAGCCCGGAACAGGTGATCGTGCAGGGCCAGCCGGTGGCGATGGTCGCCGACATCCTCGCCATGGAAGGCCAGGACATTGCACCGATTGCCGATCACCTGGCCATGCTCGACGAGAACATCGTCGGGTTCCGGACGCGGGTGATCGCGGAGAGCCAGGAGATCACCATCCTGGCAGACAAGCTGGTGCCGTTCAGCGTCATCAAGAAGGTGATGTCGACCTGCACGAGCCAGGGGTACGGCCGCATCTCGCTGGCGGTCATGCAAAAAGGCCACCAGGCCGCGCAAATCTAGTGTGATGCCGTGAACGCAGAAGCCACCCTCGATCAAGGCGCGCTGGACGCGCAACTCATGCAGGCCCGCGAGCGGCTCGACGCCCTCGACCGGGACCTGCGCGCCGTGGATGCCGAGCTCGAGGCCCTGGCGGCCGAGCGTGCGCGCTACCAGCTGTTGCAGGAGGCGTGCGACGCGCTCGCGAAACTGGGCGAGCTGGGGGCCGCCGAGCTGTTCTGGGGCGAGCGGCTCGCCGGCGAGAAGAGCGAAGAACACCTGCGGCGCGTACGCGCCCGCGCAGAGGTCTTCCAGCAAAAGTGGGCCGAGGTCGATGCCCGCCGCGGCGCCGTGGTCGAGGAGATCCGGCATGCGGAGGACGACCTGGAGATCACCGAAGAAGCGCTCTTCCAGGCGCAACAACAGGAAGAACGACGCAAGCTCGAGTGGATCGTCGAGCGGGAAATGAGCGCCCTGCCGGCGCGCCAGGCGGTCATGCCCTGGGCGCGCGGCGGCGAAGATGACCAGCGCTTCCGCAAGGCGCTGGCGGCCTCGCTGCTCGTCAGCCTGCTCGTCGGCCTGCTGGTGTCGTTCGTGGACCTGCCCATCCCCGAGATCGGCGAGCCGATCGAAGTGCCCGAGCGCCTTGCGCGGCTGGTGGAGCAGCGCCTGCCGCCGCCGCCGCCGCCGGTGCGCGAGGAGACGCCGGAGATGCCGGAGCCGGTCGTCGAGCCGCAGCCCGTCGAGACGGAGCAGCCGACCCCGGACAAGCCGATGGTCGCCCAGGCGCCAACGCCCGTGCCGGAGGCGCCGCCGCGGAAGCGGGCGGAGTCCTCAGGCATTCTCGCTTTCCGCGAGAAGTTCTCGGGCCTCGCCGATACGCGTCCCTCGGCGCAACTTGGCGCGGAGGCGCGCATCAGCGGCGCCGGCCAGGAAGCGAGCGGGCGGCCGGAGCGCTCGATGGTCACGACCCAGGCGCCGGGCTCCAGCGGCGGCATCAACCTGGCCTCGCTCAGCCGCGGTGGCGGCGGTGGCGGCGGTGGCGGGATGGCCGGCGTCGAGGTGACGCGCGCCTCGAGTTCGATCGGCGGCGGTGGCGGCGATGGACGGCCGACGGCAGGTGGCGGCGGCGCGAGCGCGTCGCGCACCGACGAAGAGATCCAGATCGTGTTCGATCGCCACAAGGCGTCCCTGTACCGGCTGTACAACCGCGAATTGCGTCGCGATCCGACGCTGCGCGGCCAGATGGTGCTGCGCCTGCGGATCGAGCCGGACGGCCGCGTCTCGCTGTGCGAGTTGCAGGCCACGGACATGAGGGCGCCGGAGCTGTCCGCGCAGGTGCTCGAGCGGGTCCTGAGCTTCAATTTCGGCGCGAAGGCAGTGCCCGCGGTGACGATCCTGTACCCGATCGATTTCCTGCCGGCCACCTGATGACGGTGTCGGCCAGGCGTGATGTAAAGACTTAGCGAACGAATTTCTTTTAACGATTCAGACAAAGGCAAACCCACCGAAAGGTGGCGACGCAAAGTCACCGGTCTACAGGGCTTGAAGCCCCAGGACAGCGGGACCGCCGGAATCCAGCCCGAAACTCGGGCTGCCTCGGTCCGCACCGGCGACGCGATCGCACTCCACTGGTGGAACGAGGAGTTTCAATGTTCCGATTGGGGGTGAACAGCACACGGGCAGGCAATCGCCGGATGGGCATCCGGCTGGTCGCGGCCGTGCTGTTGTTGCTGGCGGCGGCGCCGGCGCTCGCGGTGAACTGCACCGACGCGCCGTATTTCGGGGTGATCGACGGCAACGTCGTGCCCGGACCGTCCCAGATCCAGATCGACGCCAACTGCACGATCCGGAATTTCCCCGCCTCCAACCCGCTGACCACCAACTTCAGCTTTCTCACCCAGCCCGGCCAGACACAGGAACGCTGGCTGGTGGTCTTCGACAACGTCGTGCACCTGGGCAACATGTCGTGCAACGCCACGCACGAGCACCGGATCTGGTTCGTCAACGGCTCGTCCAGCCGGATCCGGCAGAATTGCCAGAATCTCCTGATCCCGGTCGAGAAGATCGAAAAGCGGAACCCGGAAGGCCAGACCACGGCGATCGTCGGCGAGCCTTTTACCTACCGGCTCATCATCCCGGTGCTGTTCGCGCCCGCCACGAACGTCGTGATCGACTTCACCGGTTCCCCCAACGACCTGCATGGCGTGACCATCCAGGACGATCTCAACGCGACCGGCGTCGATCTTACTTACCTGGGCCACGAGGCCTACTGGCTGGACAGCGGCGTGCCGGTGCCGCACAGCTTCTCCAACGTGGGTGGGCTGCTCACCTTCGACATCGAGCCCATCATCCCGGCCGAGCGGCAGATGGTGATCGAGATCACCGTGGTGCTCGACGACTCTGCCACGAACGTCGTCGGCACCCAGTTCATCAATACCGCCAAGTGGCAATTCGGGCGGCTCATCGATGACGTGTTCTACGAGCCCCTGCCCGGCGAGTGGGGCATCTCGCCGCCGATGACGATCGTCGGGCCCGTGCTGTCCGCGACCAAGACCGGCCCGGCGACGATGAACCTCGGCGAGCTGGGCGAGTTCGTCCTCGATATCCAGAACACCGGCACCACGGCCGCCTGGAACCCGAAGATCCTCGACCGGTTGCCCGACGGCGCCACCGGCGGCCTATGCGACTTCACGCCCGAGGTCCTCAGCGCCCAGGTGTTCGCGGCCGACGGCGTCACTCCGGTGCCCGGCAAGGCGCCGCTGGTGCCTGGGACCGACTTCACGCTCGGCTACCGCGGCGCGCCCACCTGCGAGCTCAGCCTCGAGGTCCTGACGACCGCCGGCACGGTGGATCCCGGCGAGCGCCTCATCGTCCGGTACCGGTCCAGGCTCGACGCGGACAGCCAGGACGGCGCCACGCTGACCAATGTCGCGGGCGCCATCGAGTGGTCGCACTTCAGTCCGAGCGGCACCTTCCGCGAAATCTTCACGCGCGAACTGACGGACGGTACCGTCGGCGAGCTCGACCACGAGGACGCGCACACCGTGACGGTGGCGCTGTCCGGCCTGTTCTACGAGAAGACGGTCGCGAATCTCACCTCCGGCGCGACCCCGGCCGCGACGGCCCGCCCCGGCGACAGGCTGCGCTACACGCTCCGTCTCCGCAGCATCGACGACGCGCTGGACAACCTCACCTTCTTCGACGACCTCGGCGCGCTCAACCCGGTGCCGGCCTATGTGCCGGGCTCGCTCACGCTCGTGCCCGGCAGCATTCCGCCCGGCGCCGACACCTCGAACACCAATCCCAACGGCGGCACCAACGGGGCCGGCGTCCTGGACATTCGCAACCTTGCGCTGCCGGCCAACAGCGAGGTCTCGATCCAGTTCGACATCACCGTGCAGTCGACCCTGACGGACGGCGACGTCGTCACCAACCAGGCGAGCCTGCTGTTCGGCGCCGTCCCGCTCGCCCTCAGCGACGATCCCAACGTCAACGGCCCGGCCGATCCGGCGGTGCCCGGCGACGAGGACCCGACGCGCGTGCTCATCGAGACCGAGCCGCCCACGGCCCTCGTGAAGGCGAACACCCAGGCCACGGCCGCGGTCGGGGAACGTTTCAGCTACCGCATTACGATTCCCGCCGCGCCGCACTCGGCGCCGCTCTACGACGTGCGCATCCTCGACGACCTCGGGCTCTCGGCCGCCGACCTGCAGTTCGTCAGCGTGGCGAAGGTCTCCGGCTCCGGGACCTGGACGCCGGTCAATACGGGCACACGCACCAATCTCGTGATCGAGGATCCGCTGAACGGGATCGACATTCCCGCCGGCGAGCAGGCCGTGGTCGAGATCACGGTGGAGCTGATGGACACGGCCACCAACGTGGCCGGGCTGTCGTTCACCAACACCGCCTCGTACACCTACAACCTGCGCAACGACAATCCGGCCAGCGCACGCTCTGGCGGGCCCGGCACGAGCGGGCCGATGACGATCGTCGAGCCGGAACTCACGCTCGAGAAGAGCGGCCCCGTGCTCATGCTGCGCGACGGCCCGCCGGGTACTTTCACGCTCGACGTGCACAACACGGGCGATTCGCCGGCCTTCGGCCTCACGATCACCGACCAGCTGCCGGACACCGCCGAGGGCGGCACGTGCGATGCCGCGCCCGCGCAGGTCACGGCGCGCCTGTTCCAGGCGGACGGCGTCACGCCCATCGCACCGGCGCTCGCCGCGGGCTCGGATTTTGCCACCAGCTTCGACGGCGCCCCCGCCTGCCTCTTCACGCTGCGCATGCTGAGCGCGGCCGCCGCGATCGGCCCCGACCAGCGGCTCATCGTCACGTACCAGGCAGCGCTGGATGCGGACACGCAGCAGGAAGCCGTCCTCACGAACATCGCCGGCGCGACGCGCTGGCTCAGCGTCGACGCCTCGGCGCCCGGCGACGAGGCGCGCGAGTACACGCGGCTCCTGACCAACGGCACCGTCGGCGTCCTGGATCACGAGGACGCGCACACCATCACGGGCAGGATTCCCGTGGTGCGGTTCGAGAAGACGGTCGCGAACGTCACTCGCGGCGACGACCCGGGCACCCTCGCGAGCCCGGGCGAGACGCTGCGCTATCGGCTGTTCATCGAGAACCTGGCCGACGCGCCGGTCAACGAGTTCAGCATCCGCGACGAGCTTGACCGGCTGAATGACCGGGCGTCCTTCCAGGGCGGCACTCTCAACCTCATCACGCTGCCCGCGGGCGCGGATGCGTCGAACACCAGCGCCACCGGCGGCGCGAACGGCACCGGCCTGCTGGATATCCGTAACCTGAGCCTGGGCGGCCGCGGCGACAGCGTGCTGATCGAGTTCGAGATCGTGCTCGCGCCGATCCTCGCCAATGGCGGCCAGGTGCAGAACCAGGCCCAGCTGCTGGTCGGCGCCTCGGTGGTCGCGCAGAGCGACGATCCGAACATCAACGGTACTGCCGATCCCGAGATTTTCGGCGACGAGGACCCGACGCGGATCCTCATCGAGTCGGCGCCGTCCTTCCGGATCGAGAAGGTCTCCAGTTACCCCGATGGGGACCCGGCGGTGCTGCTGGCGGGCGAGCGGCTGCGCTACACCCTCACCGTGAAGAACATCGGCAACGACGACGCGGCCGATGCGCGGCTGCGCGACGAGATCCCGGCCAACACGACCTACGTTGCCGGCAGCACGACGCTGAACGGCGCCCCGGTCGCGGATACCGCGGCGGGCGGCGCGCCGCTCAGCGACGGCATCCTGATCAACGCCCCCGAGAATCCGACGCCGGGCGCGATGCGCGCGGACCCCACGGATACCCAGGCCAACGTTGCCACCATCACGTTCGAAGTGCGCGTCAACGACGACGTGGTCGACGGCACCGTGATCTCCAACCAGGGCTTTGTCAGCGCGTCCGCCGGTGGCGTCGCAGACCAGCCCTCGGACGACCCGCGCACGCCCATCGCCAACGATCCGACGCGTGACGTAGTGGGCAATGCGCCGCTGCTGGTCGCGGTGAAGACCGTGGCCCTGCTGGTGGACGAGGGCTCGCCAGGGATCGTCGACCCGGGTGACCTGCTGCGCTACTCGATCACGCTGTACAACTTCGGCAACGTGGCGGCGACGGGAGTCGTGCTCGCCGATCCGGTGCCCCCGGACACGACCTACCGCGCCGATTCCATGTTCCTCAATGAGCTGCCGCTGGGCCAACCGGACGGTGGCGTCTCGCCGCTGATCGCCGGCATCGATGTCAGCTCGGATGACCTCACGCCGCCGCTCCCCGGGCCGGGCGACGGCACCCTATCGCCTGGCGGCACGGCGCTTGTCCGGTTTGATGTTCGGGTCAATGACGCCGTGTTGTCGGGCACCATCATCCGCAACCAGGCGGTGGTCTCGACCGGGGAGCTGCCGGACCAGCTGACCGATGCCGACGGCAACCCGGACAACGGCGCGCAGCCGACCGAGATCGTGGTCGGCGACGTCCAGCAGTTGTCCATCACCAAGCAGGTCGCGGTCGTCGGCGGCGGGGCGGCCAATGCCGGTTCGCTGCTGGAGTACCTGGTCAGGGTCGTCAATATCGCGACGGTGCCTGCCTTCGATGTGGTGATCACGGACGATCTCGATGTGCCGTTCCCCGGCCAGCTCGCCTACGTGGACGGTTCGGCGACGCTGAACGGTGTCGCGGCCGGGCTGAGCTTCGCGGCCTCGACCCTCACGGCTGACTACTCGGCCGTGAACGGCCCGCTGGCGCCGGGCGCCTCGTTGGTGCTGCGCTTCCGTGCCACGATCGACCCCGGCCTGGCCATCGGCACCACGGTGACCAACACGGCGGAGGTCCGCTGGGACAGCCCGGCCCGGACCGCCAGCGCAAGCGTGTCCCTCGACGTCGGCGGCGCGCCCGGGGTCGGCATCCTGAACGGCGCCGCCTGGCACGACGCCGATTTCGACAGGGTCCAGGGCGAGGGCGAGCGTGCGCTGGAGGGCTGGACCGTCGAGCTGTACCGCAACGGTGGGTTGCTGCACTCGACGCTCACGGGCACCGACGGCGCATTCCGCATCAGCGGCCTCGGGCCGAACGACCTCTCCGGCGACCAGTACGAACTTCGCTTCCGCGCGCCGGGCGCCGGCCCGAACACCGCCTCGCTGGGCCGCGCCGATTCGGAGTTCACCAACGGCCCGCAGCAGATCACTGACATCCTCATCGTGTCCGGCAGCAACCTGCAGGACCTGAATCTCCCGATCGCCCCGAACGGCGTCGTCTACGACTCGATCGCGCGCGGTCCGATCGCCGGCGCGACCCTCAGCCTGCTGCAGCCCGGCAGCGGCGTGCCGCTGCCCACGGCCTGCTTCGACGACCCGGCCCAGCAGGGCCAGGTGACGCTGGCCGGCGGATATTACAAGTTCGATCTCAATTTCTCCGACCCGGCGTGCCCCAGCGGTGGCAACTACCTGGTCAGCGTCGTCGCCCCCGCGACCGGCTTCGTCGCCGGCAGCTCCCGGATCATCCCGGCGCTGGCCGACGAGTCGACCGCGGCGTTCGCCGTGCCCTCCTGTCCGGGCAGCGCGGACGATGCCGTGCCGGCCACCGCGGCATTCTGCGAGGCGCAGGCCTCAGAGTTCGCGCCGCCGACCTCGGTGCGGCCGCGCACCGCCGGCACCAACTACTACCTGCACCTGCTGCTGGACAGCAGCCAGGTGCCGGGTTCGAGCCAGGTGTTCAACAACCACATCCCGCTCGATCCCGAGCTCGACGGCGCGGTGGCCATCACCAAGACGACGCCGCTGGTGAACGTCAGCCGCGGTCAGCTCGTGCCCTACGTCATCACGATCAACAACGTGCTTGGTGTCGATCTCCAGGACCTGCGCATCATCGACCGCTTCCCGGCCGGCTTCCGCTATGTCGAGGGCTCCGCGCGCCTCGACGGCGAACCGGCCGAGCCGGCCATCAACGGCCGCGAGCTGAGCTGGGACGATCTCGGCGTAGCGGATTCGGGCAGCCGCAGCCTCGTGTTGCTGCTGGCCGTCGGCGCCGGCGTCGGCGAGGGCGAGTTCGTGAATCGCGCCCTCGTCGTGCACAGCCTGGCCAGCGATGCCTTGTCCGGCGAAGCCACGGCGACGGTGCGGGTGGTGCCGGACCCGACCTTCGATTGCACCGACGTGCTGGGCAAGGTGTTCGACGACGCGAACCGGAACGGCTTCCAGGATGCGGGCGAGGTGGGGCTGCCGGGCGTTCGCCTGGTGACCGCCCGCGGTCTGGCCGCCACCACGGATGCGCATGGCCGGTTCCACATTACCTGCGCGGTCACACCGCGCGAGGACCGCGGCAGCAATTTCGTGCTCAAGCTCGATGACCGCAGCCTGCCGAGCGGCTACCGCATGTCCACCGACCAGGTGGTCGTGAAGCGCGCGACGCGAGGCAAGGCGCTGCGGTTCAACTTCGGCGCGTCGATCCACCGCGTGGTCTCGCTCGACGTCGCCGACGCGGTGTTCCAGCCCGACTCCGTCGAGATCCGGCGGCAGTGGCAGACACGGATTCCGCTGCTGATCGAGGAGCTGCGCAAGGGTCCCGCGGTCCTGCGGCTGTCGTACCTCGCCGATATCGAGGACGCGCAGCTCGTCGAACGCCGGCTGGAGGCGATCAAGCAGGAAGTCACCGCGGCCTGGGAGGCGCTCGAGTGCTGCTACGCGCTGGCGATCGAGCCGGAAATCTTCTGGCGGCGCGGTGCGCCC
This sequence comes from Gammaproteobacteria bacterium, assembly GCA_047921395.1. Classification (GTDB taxonomy): domain Bacteria; phylum Pseudomonadota; class Gammaproteobacteria; order Steroidobacterales; family XN24; genus XN24. The sequence continues at coordinate 17,972 of JBLRWH010000020.1, read as the reverse complement.
CCGGGGCCGCCGCTCGTGCGCAAGGGAGGCAAGCAGTGAGCGCCGTGCTGAAGCGGATCGGCCTGCTGTGCCTGTGCGCCGGACCGGGCCTGGCAACGGCGGGCGTGCTCGACCTCGACCTGGACCTGGACCGCGGACTGGAACGGCCGGGCGAAGCTGTCGAACGTCACCTGCCGGCGGACGAACCGTTTGCCGAGTGGACCATGGACCCGGCAAACCTCAGCGTGCAGGCGGGCGACCGGCTCGAGCTGCGCGAGGTACCCGCCGAGGCAATCGAGACGGTGAAGCTCACCGACGTCGTGCCGCCGATCCGCTTCGAATCGGGCGTCGCGAATATTCCTCCCGGTTACGTCGATACGCTGCGGCAGGTCCTCGAGGGCATGCAGGACCGCAGGAACGTCAGGCTGCACCTGGTGGGCCATGCCGACGACCAGCCGCTGTCCCCGGCACTCGCGCGCGTCTATGGCGATAACGCCGGACTGTCCCGCGAACGCGCCGGCGAAGTGGCGGAGTTCTTCCAGGTCGCGCTCGGCCTGCCGGCGGAGTCCATCTCGTTCGAGTGGGCGGGCGACAGCCGGCCGATCGCCAGCAACGCCACCGCCGCCGGCCGCGCGCTCAACCGTCGGGTGGAGGTGGAGGTCTGGTACGACGAGATCCACGACACGATGGCGACGCAGGAGGTGCTCGTCACCGAGGATTTCAAGCGGGTCAAGGTCTGCCGCGTCGACACCGTCTGCAAGCTGCGCTATGTCGACGGCCACGCGCGGCGCGCCCGCGTCCGCAACCTGGTGCCGCCGCTGCGCTGGGACGAGGACACCGTCGGCGTCGCGCCCGAGTTCACGGCCCAGGTGGCGCAGGCGCTGCACAACCTGCGCGACAAGCAGAACGTCACGGTGAAGTTCATCGGCTTCACCGACGATGCCCCCCTGGCAGGGCGCGCGGCACGGATCTACGGCAACCACCTGGCGCTGTCGCGCGCCCGGGCGCTGCGGGTCGGGCTGGCGATCCAGGAAACACTGGATCTGCCGAGCGGCGCGATCGACAGCGACGGCCGCGGCGCCGCGCTGCCCCTGGCGGCAAACGACACGCCGCAGGGGCGCGCGCTGAACCGTCGGATCGAAGTCGAGTTCTGGTATGACGACCCGCTGCAGGAATTGCCCGACGAGCCGCAGCTGTGCCCGGATGACGCCGGCGCCGAGCTGGTTACGAAGGTCTACGATCCGCCGTGGGGACGCATTCCGCCGCTCGAGCTCGACCAGGGGCGCGCCCTCGTGCCGCCGGGCTATGCGGACATGCTGCGCCGCGCGATGGCGGACATCAGCGACCGCGACAACGTGCGCCTGCAGTTCATTGGCTACACGGGCAACGAGCGTCTCGACCGGCGTACCGCGCGGATCTACGGCGACGACATCGGCCTCTCCGCCGCGCGCGCCCACCGCGCCATGGAATCGATCAGCGAGACGCTCGAGCTGTCGCCGTCACAGGCGGAGCACGAGGGCCGCGGTTACGTGCATTCCAACGACGTAGTGAATGCCGGCTTCATCCAGGGCCGCGAATCCTTCGTCGTTGTGCAGGTCGTCTACGACGAGCTCGCCGTACTGGATGACTACGAGGGCGTGGACATCACGCGCCTCACGCGGGAACTGAGCCCGAGCGATCCCTTCGGCCTCAACCTGATGCGCATCTCCGTCGACGGCACGCCGATCGACGACCCGGGCCGCAGCTCGGCCGACATCCAGCGCTGTACGGACGTCGCGCTGGAGCGGACCGACCTGCAGTTCCGCTACGACAGCCTCGAAGCCGAGCCGCGGCTTGCACTCACGGCCTCGCCCGCGCTCGTGGTGCTCCCGGACGGGTACGCGGACGGCGACGCGCCGAGCGTGCGCTTCGCGATGTATTCCAACTACGGGCATTTCGTCGCCCGCTCGGAAGTCCGGCTGTTCGAGCGCGGCCAGTCGTCGCAGGCCACGCCGATGGAGGTCCTCGAGATCAGCGCCGACGGCTACGCCGAGTGGCTGCCGCCGGCCGAGGGCTTCGCGACCCCCGCACGGGAGCTGCAATACCTGCTGCGGGTCTATGACGGCGCCGGCAACTACGACGAGACGCGCCCGCGTCCGCTGTGGCTGGCCCACGAACGCGACCGTGCAGCGGACGAAAACGAGTCCGATGCCACACCGCCGCGGCTGCGCGTACCGCTCGATGCCGAGCTGCTCGCCGGCTACGGCGAGAACGAACTCTCGACCCGGAACATTCCGCTCGGCAGCGGCACGGTGCGCGTGCGCGGCAGCGAGATTCCGCCGGGCCACGCCGTGTGGCTGGCCGGCCGCCCGGTGCCCGTCGACGCCCAGGGAAATTTCATCGCCGAGGAGATCCTCCCGGCAGGGATGCACACGGTGGAGGTGGCGGTGCTCGACGGCGCGGGCAACGGCGAACTGTTCCTGCGCGACCTCGAGCTCAAGAAGAACGACTGGTTCTATGTCGGCATTGCAGACCTGACGCTGTCCGACAGCGGCAGCAACAGCGCCCGCGACGCGCTGCAGGGCGGGAATTCGCCCTACGACCAGGACTCCTCGGCCGACGGCCGCCTCGCGTTCTTCCTCAGCGGCCGGTTCCGCGAGGACTGGAAAGTGACCGCCAGCGCCGACACGCGGGAAGCCCCGGTCAGCGAATTGTTCAGCAACTTCCTGGACAAGTCTCCCGAGGCCCTGTTCCGGCGCATCGACCCGGATTACCACTACCCGACCTTCGGCGACGACAGCACGGTCGAGGAGATGGCACCGACGCAGGGCAAGTTCTACGTGCGGGTCGACAAGCAAGACAACCACGCCCTGTGGGGGAACTTCAAGGTCGCCTACATGGGCAACGAGCTGGCCCAGGTCGACCGGGGACTCTATGGCGCGAACGTGCGCTACCAGTCACAGGAAACGACCGGATTCGGCGAGCAGCGCCTGGTGGTGGACGGCTTCGCCGCGGAGCCGGGCACCGTGCCGAGCTTCCAGGCCTTTCGCGGCACTGGCGGCTCGCTCTATTTCCTGCGCCACCAGGACATCCTGACGGGCTCCGAGCGCTTGCGTATCGAGGTGCGTGACAAGGATTCCGGAATCGTCACGGGGGTCGTCAACCTGCGGCCCTTCGTGGACTACGATATCGACTACCTGCAGGGCCGCATCCTGCTGTCCGAGCCGCTGGCCTCGACAGTCGACGACCAGCTGCTCGTGCGCAGCGGCGGCCTCAGCGGCGACGAGGCCTGGCTGGTCGCGCGCTACGAGTACACGCCGGGCCTGGACGACCTGGATGCGCTCGCCGTCGGCGGCGAGGTCCAGTACTGGTTCAACGACTTCGTGAAGCTCGGCGTCACGGCGAACACCAATGAAGAAGGCGATAACGACAGCAGCCTCAACGCCGCCGATCTGACGCTGCGCAAGAGCACCGAGTCCTGGGTCAAGCTGCAGGCGGCGCGCAGCGAGGGGCTCGTGTCCAGCTCGCTGATCTCGAATGACGGCGGCTTCGGTTTCAGCGGCCCGGGCGACGCGGGCTTCATCGACGCCGATGCCGGGGCCTACCGCGCCGATGTCAGCGTGGGCCTGGCCGACTTCCTCGCGAACGGCCGGGGGCGGCTCACGGTCTATGCCCAGAGCCTCGAGGCCGGCTACTCGGCGCCGGGCCTGACCACGCCGACGGATACCGACAATTTCGGCGGCACCTTCAGCATGCCCGTGACGGACAAGCTGGAGGTCACCGCCAAGGCCGACCGCCGCGAGCAGGACCAGGGACTCGAAACCACCACGCAGGAGCTCAATGTCGGCTACCGCGTGAACGAGCGCTGGCAGGTGAGCACGGGCGTCCGCAGCGACCGTCGCGAAGATCGCTCCCCGGTCGTGGCGCTCACCCAGGAAGAGGGCCAGCGTACGGACGCCGTGGTGCAGGTCGACTACGACTCGAAGGCGGCCTGGCGCGGCTATGGCTTTGCCCAGGGCACGCTCTCGTCCGACGACACCCGCGAGGACAATGGCCGCATTGGCGCGGGCGGCGCCTATCGCTTCAGCGAGCGGCTGCTGGTCGAGGGCGAGGTGTCCGACGGCGACCTCGGCGCGGGCGGCAAGCTGGGCACCAGCTATCTCTATTCAGAGCGCACCAACGTGTACATGAATTATTCGCTGGAAAACGAGCGCACCGACAACGGCGTGCGTTCGCGCCGCGGCAACCTGGTGTCCGGGGCGCGGTCCCGGCTGTCGGACAGCGCCAGCGTCTTCCTGGAAGAGCGCTACCAGCGCACCGACAACACGATTGGCCTGACGCACGCCACGGGCGTCAACCTGGCGCTGTCGGATCGCTGGAACCTCGGCGCCAACGTGGACCTGGGCACTCTCGAGGACCGCCAGACGGGCGCCGAGACCGAGCGCAAGGCCGGCGGCGTGCGCGTCGGCTACGGCTTCGACACCGTGCAGGTGGCCAGCGCGATCGAGTATCGCGACGACCGCTCGCAGCTGCCGGAGGGCGGCATGTCGGACCGGACGACCTGGCTGTTCCGCAACAGCCTCAAGTACCAGCTCTCGCCCGACTGGCGGCTGGTGGGCAAGCTGAACCATTCCGACAGCGACAGCTCGCTCGGCCAGTTCTACGACGGCGGATTCACGGAGGCGGTGCTGGGCTATGCCTATCGCCCAGTGCAGAACGACCGGCTGAATGCGCTTGCCAAGTACACCTATTTCTACAACGTGCCCACGACTGACCAGGTGAGCGTGCAGGGCACCGCCGCGGAGTTCATCCAGAAGAGCCACATCGCCTCGCTGGACGCGATGTACGATCTCACCCAGCGCTGGTCCATCGGCGGCAAGTACGCGTATCGCCTCGGCCAGGTGAGCCTGGATCGCGAGGACCGGGATTTCTTCGACAACAGCGCGCACCTGGTGGTGCTGCGCACCGACCTGCGCCTGGGGCAGGGCTGGGAACTGCTGGTGGAAGGGCGGGTGCTCGACTTGCCGGACCTCGACGAGCGGCGCAGCGGCGCGCTGGTCACGCTCTACCGGCAGGTGGGCAAGAACGTCAAGCTGGGGCTCGGCTACAACTTCACGGACTTCTCAGAGGACCTGACCGACCTGAGCTTCGACCACCACGGCGTGTTCCTGAACGTGGTGGGCGTGCTGTAGGGCCTTTTTTAGGTTCTTCGCAGATTAGTGTGAAGGCTGTGGAGTGTTGGGTGGCCCACAAACCATGACACCAACTGACGGGGCCTGTAAGTTACCGGCGCCCGGCGAAAGACCTGCCTCGTAATCCTGCCTGTCTATCTTCTCCGCCCTCTGCCTCTCTGCGTCTCTGCGCGAGCCGATTTTCCCGGCAAAGCGTGATGAACCGTTTTTTATCGGTTGAAGGTCCAGCGCACGACGGCGTCCTGGACGGCGACGCCGGACCCGCGGTGGGCATCGGGGTCGTTCACGATCACCACCACGACGTAGCGCCGCCCGGCGCGGTTGAGCATCATGCCGGCGAGGGCCGAGACGCCGTCGAGACGGCCCGTCTTCAGGTGCAGGCGCCCGGCCATGTCGTCGTTGTAGCGGCTGCGCAGGGTGCCGTCGACCGCCGAGATCGGCATCGACGACAGCAGCTCCGCCATCTGCGGGTGCGCCCAAGCGTCCAGCAGCATCCGGCCGAGCACGTCCGCGGTGAAGCGCGTGTGCCGCGACAGTCCCGAGCCGTTGTCGATGAACAGGCCGGGCGCGGCGAGACCGCGCTGTTCCAGCCATTCCGCGAGCGCCGCGCGGGCCTTGTCCGTGGTCCCCGGCGGGCCGTCGCGCTCGATCCCCATGGTGAGGAACATGTGGCGCGTCATGGGGTTGTTGCTCCACTTGTTCGCGGTGCGCACCTGGTCGGCGAGCGGGATCGAGGGGTGCCTGTAGATCAGCCGGGCGTCCTCCGGCACCGGGGCCACTTTCAGCGGGCCGCCGACGGTGCCCCCGAGCTGTTGCCACAGGGTGCGGAACAGGGCGTCGGCGAACTGCGGCGCCGGCAGGACGGCGCGGTACAGCATGTAATCCTGGCAGCCGGTCGGGAAGGCGCCGGACAGGATCGCCCGGCGGCCCTGGAACCCTTCCGGGAGGTCGAAGGCGACGCCGCGCTGGAAGCCGCCGCACTGGCCCGGCTTGCTGCGGATGCGGTTCTCCACGCGGAAGCCGTGCAGCGGGGGCTCGATATGGACGCGAATGTCGCCTTCGCCGCGCACGACGCGAAACTCGACCGCATTGTTGCTTACCAGCATCGCGTTCGCGAGGACGTTGTAGGCCCGGTAGGGCTGGCGGTCGAAATCGCCCGACTGTTCCCCGTTCGTGGCGAACAGCGTGTCGTCGATGACCAGGCTCCCGGCGATGTCGTGGATGCCGCGGGCGCGCACCTCGCGCAGCAGCGTCCAGAAGCGCTCCGTGTTGAGCCCGGGGTCGCCGCCGCCGCGCAGCACGAGGTCGCCCTCGAGGCGGCCGTTCCGCAACGGCCCGGTCGCCAGGACGTCGGTGTACCAGCGGTAGCCGGGGCCCAGCAGGTCGAGCGCCGCGTAGGTGGTCACGAGCTTGATGACCGAGGCCGGGCTGCGCAACACCGCCGCGTTGAACGCCACGGCCGGTTCGTCCGCGTCGACGGCCTGCACGAAGACGCTGACGCCGGCCGGATCGAGCCGATGGTGCTTCATCGCTGCGGTCACCGTCCCGGGAAGGTCGGCCGGACTCGCGTGCGCCGCGGGCGCCAGGAGCAACAGCGGCAAGAACAGGAACACAGAAATTCGGCGGGTATTGGACACGGAAATCCTCGGCGCAGAGAGCGGTTACAATTGGCCGGGCGGGGCGAATTTGCTATAAACGCCCGGCCCCCAGATGCGGATCATGCCGAATCCGCGGTCTCTACAGCAACGAACAGTCGCAAAGGAAGTTCCTGATGCCGGATTCTCTCTTGAAGAGAGTAGCCGACGGCGATAGTGGTGCCATCAAGGAAGTGATGGACCAGTTCGGTGGTCTCGTGTGGTCGCTGGCGCGACGGTCCTGTTACAACCCGGCCGATGCCGAAGATGCGACCCAGGAGATCTTCCTGGACATATGGAAGAGCGCCTCGCGGTACGACGAATCGAAGGGATCGGAGACGCTGTTCGTGGCGATGATCGCCCGCCGCAGGCTGATCGACCGGATCAGGCGGCAGGGTCGGGAACCCTACATGGACGACATCGACGCCCCGGGCTTCGAGCTGGCCTCGAACACCCAGGACGAGGGCGAGACGTTCACGGAGGCGGCGCTGGCGGCGAAGGCCGTGGCGACGCTCAAGCCGGCGCAGCAGCGCGTGCTCGAACTCGGGCTGCTGCAGGGACTGAGCCACAGCGAGATCGCTGATGTGACCGGGATGCCGCTGGGGACCGTAAAGACACAGATGAGACGGGGATTGATCCGCGTGCGGGAACTGATGCAAGTCGGGGATGTGGCCGATGCCGGGGAGAGCAGCTGATGGCAGCGCGGCTCCCCGACGATGAGCACCTCGCCGATTTGCTGGCCACGCGCGCGGTCGAGGGCCTGAGCGGCCCGGAACAGGACGAATTGAACGACTACACCGCGCGCTATCCGGATACTGACCTGGACCAATTGGATCGCATCGCGGCATCGCTCGCGTTGTCCGGTCTGCGCGTCGAGCCGATGCCCGCATCGTTGCGCGCCCGGATCGAGGCCGATGCCCGCGCCTGGTTCAGCCGCCCCGAGGAAGCGCCGCCCGCGGCCGTCATCGCACAGTTTCCCGCGCGGCCGCGTCCCGTGACTGCCTGGGGCGGCTGGCTGGCGGCCGCAGCCTCGCTGGTGCTGGCCGTCGTCGGCTGGCTGCAGGTGGACCGGCTGCACGAGGAACGCGCGGCGTTCGCCGCCCGCCAGGCGGCGCTGGAAGGATCGATGGCCAGGCTGGAGCGGGAGCTCGGCGACACGGACGCGGCGCTGGCGGCGCTGCGGGACCGGACTCCCGAACAGTTGATGGTGGCGCTGGCGGCGCGGCCGGGTACGCTGGTGCTGCCCTGGTCGGCCACCGATGATCCCGCTGCGGGCGAGGCCGGCGGCGCCGTGGTCTGGAATCCCGCCGAGCAGGCCGGGCTGATGCGCTTCAGCGGTCTCGAAGCCAACGACCCGTCGGTGGCGCAGTACCAGCTGTGGATCTTCGACGCCGGGCGGGATGACCGTTTCCCGGTGGACGGCGGCGTGTTCGACGTGCCGCCCGGGGCCGACGAGGTCCTCGTGCCGATTCGTGCGCGCCTGCCGGTCGGCGAGGCGGTATTGTTCGCAATCACGGTCGAGCCGCCCGGCGGCGTGGTGGTGTCCTCGCGGGAGCGTATTGCGCTGGTGGCGCAGCCGGGCGCCTGAGCCGCCGTCCGCCGGCACCTGCCGCCGGGCGTCAGAAGCCGAGCGTGTAGGGCCCGCCCTTCTTGAGGGCGCGCTGGTAAGCGGGACGCGCCGTGATCCGCGCTACGAACTCCTGCAGGCGCGGCCGCGTCTCGAGCAGTCCGGCGGCGCCGGCGGCCTCGAGCGGGAAACTCATCTGGATGTCGGCCGCGGTGAACGCATCGCCGGCGAACCACTCGGAACTTCCGAGTGCCTGCTCCATGAAGTCGAGATGCTGCGCCAGCTGCGGCCCGACGAACGTCTTCTGCACCTTGTCGGCGATGCCGCGCACCACGGGACGCACGAAGAACGGCATCGGCGCTTCCGGCATTTTCCTGAAGATCAGGCTCAGCAGCAGCGGCGGCATCGCGGAGCCCTCCGCGTAGTGCAGCCAGTAGGTGTAACGCAGCCGCTCTGGGGTTCCCGAGTCGGGCTTAAGCCCGCTGCCGGCGCCGTAGGTCCCCACCAGGTACTCGATGATTGCGCCCGACTCGGCCAGGGTCAGGTCGCCGTCGGTGACCACGGGCGACTTGCCGAGCGGATGCACCTTGCGCAGCGCGGCGGGGGCGAGCTTAGTCTCGGGATCGCGCGCGTAGCGCTTCACCCGGTACTGCAGGCCGAGCTCCTCGAGGAGCCAGAGGATGCGCTGGGACCGGGAATTCTCGAGATGGTGGACAGTGATCATCGGCGTCTCCGCGTTGAATAGTGTTCGATGCTATCCGCTCGCGGGCCGAGATAGAATGCCGGCATGACGATGCAACCCGAAAAGCAGGCCGCGGGCACGGTGTTCATGGTTCGTCCGGTGGCCTTCCACGGCAACCCCGAGACGGTAGCCTCGAACGCCTTCCAGCGTCCCCCCGCGGTGGCGGACCCGGCGGCCGAGCAGGCGGCGGCCGCCGTGGAGTTCGAAGGACTGGTCGACGTCCTGCGCGCGGCGGGGGTCGAGGTGGTCGTCGTCGACGATAGCGCCAGCCCGCCGACGCCGGACTCGATCTTCCCGAACAACTGGGTGAGCTTCCATGCCGACGGCACGGTGGTCCTGTACCCGATGATGGCCCCCTGCCGCCGTCGTGAACGCCGCCGCGACGTGCTGGAGCACCTCAGCCAGGCGCTGGGGTTCCGGATCGACCGAGTCATCGACCTGTCCGGGCACGAGGCGGAAGGCCGTTTCCTCGAGGGCACCGGCAGCATGGTGCTGGATCGCGTCAACCGCGTCGCCTACGCGTGCCTGTCGGCGCGGACCGATGTCGAGGTGCTGGCGGAGGCGGCCCGCGTGCTGGATTACGAGCCGATCGCGTTCGTGGCCGTGGACGCCAACGGCATGCCCGTCTATCACACCAACGTGCTGATGTGCCTCGGCACCGACTTCGCCGTGCTGTGCGAGGAGGCCATCAGCGACGCCGCGCAGCGCGCCGCGGTGCACCGGCGCCTGGAGGAGACCGGCCACGCGGTGATCCCGATCCGCCTCGAACAGATGTGCGGCTTCGCGGGCAACATGCTGGAACTGGCCGGCCCTGGGGGAGAGCGCCTCCTCGCGCTGTCCGCGCGCGCGCTCGAGACCCTGGACGAAGCGCAGCGCGCGGCGCTGGAGGCCCGCTGCCGCCTCGTGGTGGCGCCCATCGCCGCGATCGAGGAGGGCGGCGGCGGGAGTGTGCGATGCATGCTCGCCGAGGTCCACCTGCCGCGGAAGTAGCCTGTTGCGCATATTATGCAGTAAACTCTCAGGCCGTTCCGGACCGCCCCGAGTCACCGCATGACCCATGACGCTACCCGAATCCTGATGTGTCCGCCTGATTTCTTCGAGGTGGACTACGAGATCAATCCGTGGATGGACGGCCACTCCGGCTCGCTCGACAGGGCGCTGGCCCGTGAGCAGTGGACGCGCCTGCGAGACGGGCTTGCGGAGTGCGCGGACGTGGTCTTGCTCGAGCCGCGCGCAGGGCTGCCGGACCTCGTGTTCACGGCCAACGCGGGCTTCGTCTATGGTGCGCGCGCCGTGCCCTCCCATTTCATGCCCCACGAGCGCCGGCCGGAGGAGCCCTATCTCCGGGCCTGGTTCGAGGAACGCGGCTATGACGTGCGCGTGCTGCCCGACAACGTCGCTTTCGAGGGCGCCGGCGATGCGCTGATCGATCGTCACGGCGCCTGGCTCTGGGCCGGCTATGGCTTTCGCACCGAGCTCGTGGCGCACGACTACCTGCGCAACTGGTTCGACCTCGAGGTCGTGTCGATTCGCCTGGTCGACCCGCGCTTCTACCATATCGATACCTGCCTGTGCCCGCTGGACGGCGGGTTCCTGCTGTATCACCCGCCGGCCTTCGACTCGGCCTCGCGCGACGAGATCGAGCGCCGCGTCCCGGCGGAGCGGCGCATCCCGGTCAGCATGGAGAGTGCCGGCCAATTCGCCTGCAATGCGGTCAACGTCGGCCGGCGCATTTTCATGAACCGCACCGGCGCGCCGCTCGTCGCGGCGCTGGAGGAGCGCGGCTTCGAGGTCGCCCAGCTCGGCCTGTCCGAGTTCCTCAAGGCCGGCGGCTCGGCAAAGTGCCTGACACTCAAGCTGACTGAGCCGCGGCGCGCGTCCTGACGCCCGGGGGGGGGCGCCCGCGCCTGGCGCGGGGCCGCTAGAATGGGCGCCTGTTCACACGGAGGAGAGGCATGGCCCCATTGCCCCGCGTCTGCGTCATCGGCGCAGGCTCCAGCGGCATTGCCGTCGTCAAGGCGCTCAAGGATCGCGGTCTGCCGCACACCTGTTTCGAGAAGGGCGACGAGCTTGGTGGCAACTGGTGTTTCCGCAACAGCAACGGCATGTCCGCCGCCTACGAGTCGCTGCACATCAATACCGACGCGAAGCTGATGGAGTATCGCGACTACCCGATGCCGCCCGGCACGCCGGACTACCCGAGCCACCGCGTCATCAAGGCGTACTTCGATGACTACGCGGACCGCTTCGGGCTGCTCCAGCCGCTCGGCGCGATCATGCCGATCGCCGAAGCCCAGGGGCGCTTCATCGGCGACCACCTGCTCGGCCGGATCGCGCTGCCCGACCCGGCGACAATGGCGAGCGAGATGGCGCGCGCCGGCGCGGACCCGGGCTAGCCGATGGCCTTGCGCCGCGGATTCGCTCACTGGCTGGCGCGTTACGTGGTCAGGCCCGGCCTGGCGCCGCGCCTGCCGCTGGCTGCGCGCCGGCGCCGCACGGAGCGGGCGGCCCGCCTGCTGCCGTTGCCGCGCGGCGTGCGACAGGTGCCCGCGGGGGGCGAGCATCCCGGCGGCGCGTGGCTGCTGCCGCCCGGCGTGCAAGCGGATTGTCCGCGCGGCGCAGTGCTGTACGTGCACGGCGGCGGCTTCGTACTCGGGTCGACGGTGAGTCACCGCGGCATCGCCGCGTGGCTGGCGCGGTCGAGCGGCCTCCCGGTGCTGCTCGCGCACTACCGGCTCGCGCCCGAGCACCCGTTTCCGGCCGGCCTCGAGGACCTGCAGTCCGCCTGGCAGCGATTGAGCCTCGACAGTGCCCGGCCCGTCGGGCTCGCGGGCGATTCTGCCGGCGGCTGGCTGGCGCTCGCGCTGGTCGTGCATGCGGCCGGTGCAGGCCTGCCGGCGCCGGCAGGCCTGGCGCTGTTCTCGCCGCTCGTCGACCTTGCGGAGGCCGAGCGCGATGGGTCCTCCGACACCGACACGCTCCTGCCGGCCGGCTTCGTCACCGAGGGCGTGCGTGCCTGGCGCGGCGGGATTCCCGCGGGCGATTCGCGCTTCGACCTGCTCGACGCGCTTGGCGCGGGGTTGCCGCCGCTGTTCGTCTCCTTCGACCGTGACGAGCTGCTCGCGCCGGGGGCGCGGCGCCTGGTCGCGGCGGCCCGCGCCGGTGGCGGCCCGGCGCGGGTCGAGGAGGCCGTCGGGCTGTGGCATGTGTGGCCGATGTTTGCCGGGCTCCTGCCCGAGGCCAGCGCCACGCTGCGCGCCGCCGCCGCCATGCTCGTCCCGGCGCCCGGCGCGGGGGACTGATGCGGCCCGCCAGCCCCACCTTCCGGCTGCTTTGCGGCGCCGCGATGATCAGCTTCGCACCCGTGTTCGTGCGCCTGACGCCGGTCAGCCCGACGGACAGCGCGTTCTACCGTACGCTGTTCGGCGGCCTGATGCTGGCGATCTGGGTATTCGCCGCGCGCGCCCCGGTCGAGCGCCGCTCCGGCTTCGCCCTGGCCGCGCTGCTCACGGCGGGCGTGCTGTTCGCCGCGGACCTGGCCGCCTGGCACCGGAGCATCTGGTACGTCGGCCCGGGCCTCGCGACCCTGCTGGGCAATTTCCAGGTGTTCCTGCTGGCCTTCGTCGGCATCCTGTTCTTCCGCGAGAAGGCGCGCTGGGAACTGCTGGTGGCCATCCCGATGGCCGTCCTCGGCCTCGGGCTGATCGTCGGCTTCGAGTGGAATGCGCTGGACGAGGATTACCGCTGGGGCATCATCTTCGGCCTGCTGACGGCGGTGTTCTACGCGGCCTACATCCTCGCGCTGCGGCGGGCGCGCGCCGAGAGCCCGGCCGGCTCGATCGTGTCCGACCTGATGATCGTCTCGCTGGTCTCCGCGGGTTTCCTGTTCGCGGGGGCGGGCCTCGGCGGCGAGCCCGTCGCCCTGCCGGATCCGCGCTCGGCCTGGATGCTCGTGGCCTACGCTCTCGTCGCCCAGGTCGTCGGCTGGCTGCTCATTTCCGGCAGCCTGCCGCACGTGCCCGCCTCGCGCGTCGGGCTGATCCTGCTGCTGCAGCCGATCCTCGCGTTCATCTGGGACGTGCTGATCTTCTCCCGGGCATTCGGCCCGCGCGAGATCGTGGGCGCCGCGCTGGCCATCATCGCGATCGGGCTCGGCTCCCGCCCGCGGCGCGCCGGCTCAGGTCCATAGGCGGAGTACGCCCGGCGAGAGCTCGATCGACAGGCGCACCAGGTCTTCCCCGAGCAGTTCGCCGTCAGCCTGCGCCGGCAGCGGCACGTCGCTGGTGACCTCGAACCGGGTGGCGCGCGCCCGGTGCGCGATGGGCAGGCGCTCGTGCGTGCCGCGCATCACGCTCGGCGCATGGCGCAGCACCTGCAGGCGACCGAGCGCATCGGCCCAGACGATGTCGAGCCGGCCGTCGTCGAGCCTCGCGTCGGGCGCGAGCCGGAACAGGCCGCCCGCGTACTGCCCGTTGCAGGCCGCCACCAGCGTCACCGCGCGGCGGTCCTCCCCACCGTCCCAGCGTAGCGTGCAGACCGGGCGCCCCACGCCGGCGCGCAGCGCATCGAGCAGCCCGACCGCGTAACCCAGCGGCCCCGGCAACCACTTGTGTCGCCGGGTGGCATGGGCGATGGCGGCGTCGAAGCCGAGGCCCACGCCGTTGATGAACCAGCGCCCGTTGACGCGCCCGGCATCGATGCGCCGCGGCGTGCAGCCCGCGGCGAGGCCGCGGCAGGCCGCCTGCCAGTCCCGCGGGAGGCCCGCCGACTTGACGAAATCGTTGCCCGTGCCGAGCGGCACGATCCCGAGCGTGGTGGCTGCGCCCGGCACGCTCAACAGGCCGTGGGCGACCTCGGACAGGGTGCCGTCCCCGCCCAGCGCGACGAGGCGGAGACGGCCGCGCGCCGCCTCGGCGGCCGCGGTCTCGGCGAGATGCCCCGGCCCGCGGCTGATGACGGTCTCCACGGCAAGGCCGTCGCGCTCGAGCAGCGCCACCGCGTGCTTTGCGAAGCGGCGGCTGCGCCCGTTGCCGGCGGCGAGGTTGGCAAGTACGACGACGGACTCGGGCATCGAGGCGCTTCTCGTGGCAGCGACGGCGGGCAGCATACCGCAGTAGCAGCGCCCCACGGTGACGCACGGGCGGCGGGAATCCGGGCTAGAATCGCGGCTGGCCAACGCCGCCGGCGCCAATGCTCGAAATCCTCGCCAAGCTCCTCCTCGGTTACCTCGCAGGTTCCCTGATCGGCAGCCTGCTCGTCGGCCGGTTGCGCGGGATCGATATCCGCACGCTGGGCAGCGGCAACGCCGGCGGCACCAACGCCCTGCGCACCCAGGGAAAGCTGTTCGCGCTGCCGGTCGTCCTGATCGACGTCCTCAAGGTCGTGCTGCCGGTGCTGTGGCTGACCGGCGCAGCCTTGCCGGGCATCGGCGTGGCCCCGGCGGTCACGCGCGAGCTCGTGGCCGTGGCCATCGCCACCGGCGCGATCATCGGCCACGTCTGGCCGCTGTACTTCGGCTTTCGCGGCGGCAAGGGCATGGCGACCCTGCTGGGCGCCTATGGCGCAATCCAGCTCTCGCTGCTGGTGCCGGTCGTGCTGACCTGGCTGTTCGTAATGCTGCTGCGCGGCTACGTCGGATTCGCGACGATGGTCGCGGCCGCGGCGGCGCCAGCCTGGCTCGTGGCGACCGGCCAGCTCGGGCGACCCCTGTTCTGGTTTGCGCTCGCCATGGCCGGATTCGTCATCTGGACCCATCGCGCCAATATCGCGCGGATGCGCGCCGGTACGGAGGGCCCGATGTTCCGGGGCCTGCTGGGTCCGCGGCGATGAGCTACAGCGCGACGCTGCTGCGTGCGCTTGCGCCGGGCCTGCCAGTGTCCGGCGAGGCGCTCGGGCAGGAGCTCGGCACCAGTCGCGCGGCAGTCTGGAAGGCGGTGCGCCGCCTGGCCGCGCTCGGGCTGGAGATCGAGGCGCTCCCGGGACGTGGTTATCGACTCGCCCACCCGGTCTCGTTGCTCGATGCCGACCGGATTCGGGCGCTGCTGCCGGTCGGCGTCGCGGCGCGCCTCGGCGTGCTCGAGGTCCTGGCGGAGACGGATTCGACCAACGCCCGGGTGCTGGGCGCCGACCGGCCGGTCGGTGAGCTCGTGGCATGCCTCGCCGAGCACCAGTCCGCCGGTCGTGGCCGGCGGGGCCGGCGCTGGCTGAGTCCGCCGGGCGCGGGCATCTGCCTTTCGGTCGGGGGACGCCTGCCCGCGGCACCGTCGGACTATGCGGCGCTGCCGACCGCGGTCGGGGTCGCGTGCGCAGCGGCGCTCGAGACGCTCGGCGTGCCGGGGATCGGGCTGAAGTGGCCAAATGACCTGCTGCTCGACGGCGGCAAGCTCGGGGGCATCCTGATCGAATTGCGCGGCGAATCGCAGGGTCCCGCAACGCTGGCTGTCGGGATCGGCCTGAACGTGCGGCTCGGCCCGGCCGCCCGGGCGGCGATCGAGGCCGTCGGTGGATTGCCTCCCGCCGACCTGACCGGCGGGTTCGCAGGCGCGACCGCCGACCGGAATGCGGTCGCGGCTGCGCTGGTCGCGGCGATCGTGGCATCCCTCGAGCGCGCCCCGGCAGGGCTCAGCGAGGCGATCCTGTCCGGCTGGCGGCAACGCGACGTCCTCCGGGACCGGGCGGTTCGCGTCGAGGATGCGGGGGCCGGCCGGACCGGGATCGCGCGCGGCCTCGATCCGTCTGGCGCGCTGCTGCTCGAGGCGCCCGACGGCCAGCGGCATCGCATCACGGCCGGCGAGGTCACGCTGAGGGTGGTCGAATGAAGCTGCTGGTCGATCTCGGCAACTCCCGCCTGAAGGTGGCGCTGCGCCTGCCCGGGGGCGGGACCAGGCTGCTGGGCGAGGCGCGCCACCGGGAAGACGGAGTCGGGGCGGCGCTCGGCACGGCGCTGGACGGGTTCGCGCTGGCGGGTGTCGACGGCGCGCTGTGCGCCAATGTCGCCGGCCCGGCGGCGGGGCTGGCGCTGGCGGATGCGCTGCGGGCGCGCGGCTGCACGGCGCTGTCTTTCCTGCGCGCCAGCCCGGCGGCCTGGGGCGTCCGTTGCGCCTACGCCGAGCCCGCGCGTCTCGGCGCCGACCGCTGGGCGGCACTGCTCGGCGCGCGGGGGCTCACGGACGGCGCCTGCCTGGTCGTGGACGCCGGTTCGGCCCTGACCATCGACGCCATGGGACCCGGCGGGCGGCACCTGGGCGGCTGGATCATTCCCGGGCTGGCGATGATGCTCGACGCGCTCGAATCCCGCACGGGAGACCTCCGGGCGCTGCGGCAGGCCTCGGCGCTGGCCGCGCCGGCGGCGTTTCCGGCGGATTCCGGCCCGGCGATGGAGGCGGGCGCCCGCCTCGCCGCGGCGGGGGCCGTGCGGCTTGCGCACGACCGGCTCGAGGCGCACTGCGGCGCTGCGGCGAGGCTGTTGCTGGCCGGCGGGGATGCGCCCGCCCTGCTGCCCGCGCTCGCCGGCGCCGAGCGGGTGCCGGACCTGGTGCTGCGGGGGCTCGCGCGGGCAGCGGGCTGATTCAGCGGCAGGGCTTCCTGAACGGACGATGAATCCGGGGGGCTGCCGGATCGTGAACTTTACGAATATCCACCGCGCCCCGCCGCCGTATAATTTCACCGTGAATGGCCGGAGCCGAAGGACCGGCAGGGTCGTTGCCGACGGCCGGGGTGCACCCTAGAATGCGCCCTCTGGCCGGTGTAGCTCAGTTGGCAGAGCGGCTGATTTGTAATCAGCAGGTCGCAGGTTCGACTCCTGTCGCCGGCTCCATTCTGATGGGTGTGGCGCGCAACGACCCCTTGAACACGATCGTCCGCTTGCATCACTGAGGAAAGACCATGAAAAAACTCACGACCATGATCATCGCGCTCCCGCTGGCCCTGTTCAGCGCCGCCGCCCTGGCCGGTGACGCCGAGGCCGGCAAGACCAAGGCCGAGACCTGCATGGATTGCCACGCCGGCGAGGACTTCGAGGGCCTGAGCGCCGCCGAGATCGCGGACGCGATCCGCGCCAGCCTCAAGGGCGAGATCAAGCATCCGCCGGGCCTGGACGCCATCAGCGAGGCCGACGCCGACGACGTCGCCGCCTTTTTCTACGCTGAGGCCGGCGGCGAGTAAGAGCCGCCACTGGCGAGCCCACGGGCGCCAGGCATGGACGCAACGAACGCGAGGGGCCTGCTGAGAGCAGCAGGCCCCTACGCTATACTTGCAGAAATATCCAGCTACCCGACCGAGAAGGATTGACCTCATGAACAAGATTGCTATCGCGTTGATTTCCCTGCCCTTGGTGGCGTTCAGCGGTGCCGCGCTGGCCGGCGATGCCGAGGCCGGCAAGGCCAAGGGCGACTTCTGCCTGGATTGCCACGAGCCTGCGGAGGATTTCGCCGGACTTGACGCCGCCGCCATCGAGGCCAAGATCCGGGCCGCGCGGGCCGGCGAGGTCAAGCATGCCGCTGAGATCGAGGACCTGGCGGAGGAAGATATCGCGGACGTGGCTGCCTGGTTCGCTGCCGAAGGCGCGCAGTAACAGCCGCGCCCGGCAGGTCGGGGCAGGGTTCGAAGAGGGCTGCTGCGCATGGCAGCCCGTTCCGCTATACTCTGCTGCTCTTTAGCCCATCTCGCGGAAGGATTGCCCCTATGAAAAAGCTTGCCACTGCCCTGACGGCCCTGTCCCTGTTCGCGTTCAGCGGCGCCGTCGCGGCCGGCGACCCCGCGGCCGGCGAAGCCAAGGCGGAGACCTGCCTGGACTGCCACGAGCCGGCGGAGGATTTCGCCGGGCGCAGCGCCGAGGATATCGAGGCGCGGATCCGCGAAGTACGAGGCGGCGCCCTGGT
>JBLRWH010000019.1:0-36769 GCA_047921395.1 Gammaproteobacteria bacterium | reverse complement strand
GTCCACCAGGGCTTCATGAAGATCACGCTGTTCTTCTGCGCCGGCAACTTCGCCGAGACCCTGGGCGTCCACAAGGTCAGCGAGATGAGCGGCATCGGCCGGCGCATGCCCTGGACGATGACGGCGTTTACGCTCGCCGCCTTCGGCATGATCGGCGTGCCGCCGACCGTCGGCTTCATCAGCAAGTGGTATATCGGCCTCGGCGCGCTGGAGGTCGGACAGGACTGGGTGGTGCTGGTGCTGGCCGGCAGCAGCCTGCTGAACGCCGCCTATTTCCTGCCGATCCTGCGCACCGCCTGGTTCGATCCGCCGCCGGAGGCCTGGCCGCACGAGCGCGACTACGGTCGCAAGGAAACGGCCTGGACGCTGTTGCTGCCGCCGCTGTTCACGATCTCCGCGGCGCTCGTGTGGGGGCTGTTCGCCTCGATGCCCGGCACGCCGCTCGACTGGGTCCAGTTCATCGCCGCGCGGAAATACGCGCCATGAGCCGGCTGCTCCTGTTGCCGCTGCTGCCCCTGGCCGCCGCCGCCTGGCTGGCATTGTCGTCGCGCGCGGGCCAGCTGGCCACGGGCTGGCTGGTCGCGCTCCTCGCCGCATTTCCTGTCACCGTCGCGGCGCTCATGGGGCAGGAGAGAATCGAGATCGCGGAGCTGCTGGTCCAGGGCAACTCCGCGCTGGTGCTGGACGCGACCGCGCGCGCGGCGTTGCTGCTGTTCGGGGGGCTCTGGTTGACGGCCGGGCTGCTGATGACACGCGTCCGCGAACGGGGCCCCGGCGTGATCGCGCTGCTGGTCGCTTTGTCCGGCGCGATCACGCTCGCGCTGGCGGAAGGGGGTCCGCTCGTCTACGCGGGCATGCTGGCCACTGGCTACGGCCTGTACGCCGTCATGGCCGGTGAGCCGGGGGAGGACCCGCGCCGCGCCGGGCGCGCCCTGATCGTGCTCCTCGTCATCAGCGATTTGCTGGTGTTCGAGGTGCTGCTGAGCTCGACGGCCCACCCGGGGCTCGAGCCGAAATTGTCGCTGTTGTTGCTCGGATTCACCGCGGTGGTCCTGCGCGGCGGCGTTCCTCCAGCCCACCTATGGCTGCCGCCGGCGCTGGCAGGAGCAAGCACGCCGACCGCGGTGCTGCTCGTGGCCGTGCCGACCGGCGCCGCATTCATCGGCGTGCTGAAGATCCTGCCAGAGGGCGTCCCGCAGATCGGCGTGGCATGCGTCGTGCTGGGTGTTGCGGGTGCGGCCTGGGCGACGGTGGCCGGCCTCGCCCAGGTGCAGCCGCGCGCGACGCTTGCGTATGCCGCCGCGGCGACGGCGGCGCTGCTGCTGCTGGCCCTGCCGGCGGGTGAAGGTCCGGATGGCCAGCTGGCCTGGCTCGGCCTGGCGCTGCTGGCCTGCTGCGCCGCGCTGCCCCTGGTCGCCCTGCAGCGGGCCGGCTGGCTGCGGGACGCCGCGATCGTCGCCGCGTTGCTCGTGCACGGTCTTGCCGCAGGGCATGCTGCAGCGCACGCGGCGACGGCGTTGCCTGCCTGGGCCGGACTGCTGGCGCCGCTGGCCGCGGTCGCCGCCACGCTGTTGCTGACCGTGGCGGCGCGCAGGACGACGGCCGTCCTACGGGATGACTCGTCGGCAGAGCCGACCCACCTCGTGTTTACACCGATCTTGCTGGCCTGTGCCGGCCTCGGTCTCGCCTGGGACGCGCGCCTGCCCCGGTTCGACTCCGCCTGGGCCGCGCCACTCGCCATCACGCTCGGGCTGGCCATTTTCCGGTGGCTGCCAGAGCGCTCGGCGCCGGCCATCGCCCCGGGCGACCTGCTGGGCCCCGTGGAACGGATGGCCGCCTTTGTGTTCCGCCGCTTGCGCGTGCTCTTCCGGCGGCGCTTACCCCGAGTGCGCGACCGCCTCGCGGTGGGTGTCCTGGGACTCTGGGATGGCCCCGCCTGGTCGCAGCGGATCCAGCGGCTGGACCTCCGGCTGCGCGCGTGGCCCGCGACCGGCGTGATGATGTTGCTGGTCGCGCTGTGGGCCGCCTTCCTGCTGGCGAGATGAACTCCCTGGCGCTCCTTGCCTGTGTCTGCTGGCCGCTGCTGCTGGTGGCCGGCCTGGTGGTGCGACAGGCTCGCCCGGCGAGCCGCGTCCTTGCGCCGTGGGCTGCACTGCCGGCCCTGCTGGTGTGCGTGCCCGGGGCGATCGATGCCGAGTTCGCCTGGCTGCTGCTTGGCGCACGGCTCGGGTTCGATGCCATTGCGGCCGTGATGCTGCCGGTCACCGCGGGCTTGTGGCTCGCCGCCGGCGTGTTCGCGCAGGGCTACCTTCGGCCAGGACGGCGGCGGGACGTGTTCTTCGCCTGGTTCCTGGTCGCGATGAGCGGCAACCTGCTCCTGCTCGTCGCCCTCGACACGATCACGTTCTATCTCGGCTTCGCGCTCATGAGCTTCGCGTCCTACGGCCTCGTCGTGCACGAGGGCAACGCGCGGGCACGGCATGCGGGCCGCTACTACATCTCGATGGTGATGGCCGGCGAGGTCTGCATCATCGCCGCGCTCATGATGCTGGCGAGCCGGGCGGAGCTCGATTTCGCCGCATTGCGCGCCGCGTTTGTCGACGACCCCGCCGGGCGGAACGACCTGATCGTCGGCTTGCTGGTCGTCGGCTTCGGCATCAAGGCGGGCGTGTTCGGCCTGCATTTCTGGCTCCCGCTCGCGCACCCCGTGGCGCCGGCCCCGGCCAGCGCCGTGTTGTCCGGCGCCATGATCAAGGCAGGGCTCATCGCCTGGATGCGGCTGCTGCCCCTCGGCGAGATGGCGCTGCCGGCGTGGGGCACGGCGCTCATCGTGCTCGGCCTGTTCACGGCCTATTACGGCGTGCTGGCGGGCTTGCCGCAGCGCGAGGCGAAGACCGTGCTGGCCTACTCGAGCATCAGCCAGATGGGCGTCATGACGACGGCGATCGGCCTGGGCCTCGCTTTTCCCGCGCAATGGCCGCTCCTGTTCGCCGCCTTGCTGGTCTACATGGCGCACCACAGTCTCGTGAAGGGTGGATTGTTCCTCGGCGCCGGCCTGGTCCAGCATCCGCTGCGCCCGGCGGTGGCGCGGATCGTCGCGCTCGTACTGTCGCTGGGGGCCCTGGCGCTGGCCGGCGGGCCGCTGACCGGCGGGCTGGTCGCGAAGCTCGCGCTCAAGCACACCGCCGAACACATTACCGAGCCCTGGCACACGTGGGTGCCGCTGCTGCTGGTATTGAGCTCGGTGCTGACGGCGTTGCTGATGTTGCGCTTCCTCTGGATCGCATGGCCGCGGGCCGCCTCGCGGGCGGCATCGCCGGCCCTTGCGGTATCGGTGTCGTGGCTCGCGCTGCTCGCCGCCTGGCTGATGGTGCCCTGGGTGCTCGCGACCCACGCGCTGCGCGCCGAGGCGGCCGGCCTGGCGGCGGCCTGGAGCGCCTCGTGGCCGGTCGTGCTCGCCGGCGCGATCGCGATGACGGCGCTTGGCCTGCGCCGTGCGGGACGCCTGCCGGCAATGCCGCCCGTTCCGGCGGGTGACCTGGGAATTTCGCTGGAGCGCGCCCTTGGGCGCCTCGGGGGGACGCTGGGGCGCCTTGCGAGCGAAACGCTGCCCCGGGGCCGCGAGGGCCTCAGGGGCGTTGCGGGCAGCGTGATTCGCAGCGTGCCCCGCTGGGCCGAGCGGCTCGGTCACGGCGAGGCACGAATCACCGCCTGGTCCATGACCGGCATGCTGGTGTTCCTTCTGGCCGTGTCGTTCGCCTGGCTGCTGGCCTGATGTGTGGGCCAGCGTACGGCACTCCGGCCGAGCGGCTGCTATTGTTACTGATGGGGGCACAGCCAGATGAGGAAAACACCATGCCGCAAAGAATCAGGGTTTTATCCGTTGCCACCGTGCTGCTGGGCATTGCCGCCGCGGGCGCGGGCTGGATGGGCGCCGCGAGCGCGGACCAGGCCATCCTGCCGGGCGAGGCCGGCCCCGGGCCGTACGTCCAGGGCTGCGTCGATTGCCACGCGACGGATGGCGCCGAGAACCTGGGCGCCCTGCTGAGCGCCATGAAGCACAAGAACGTGGACGCGCAGATCGATGTCGTGCCCGGTGACTGCGCCAAATGTCACAGCGAGGACGAGGGCTACACGCCGCTCGGCGAGCTGTCGCACCTGGCGCACTTCGAAGACCCGGCCAAGAATGATTTCATCCAGATCTACGGTGGCAATTGCCTGCATTGCCATGCGCTGGATACCGATACCGGCGTCATGAGCGTGAAGTCGGGTCCGAAGAACTGGTAACGGAGTCGTCCGCTCAGGCGGACTGCAACCTGGGGGCGCGCCAGCGCTCCCAGGCCTTCTCGTGAAAGAAGTACGCGACGGTGTTCAACGCCGGCTCGACGAGGGCCATCGCGCCGCCGACCGCGACGCTGCCTGTCAGTGCGAAACCGACGCTGAACGCGACGACGAAATGCACCAGTGCGAAGCTGAAAGTCTTGGTCATGGTTGCGCCCTCCGCGCGGTTGGCCTCTGGTTGCAGACTAAGGGCCGGGCGGCGATAAAGGAAATGAATTGTTTCTCTTGAATCGATAGCCTCTTTCTATCAGCCCTCCGGCGTCGCCGTCACCGCGCACCGGGCCGGAATGTGCGCGGACTTACCGGCCGTCAGGCCGATTCGAGTTAACCTAAGCCCATGGAATGTTCCCTCAGGAGGCCAACGGACCGTGTCTGCCCGCATTGAGCTGCCGGGCGACCGGCGCGGGCTCGTCGCCTTCCTGGCCCTCGCGGTACTTCTGCCCCCGGGTGTAAGCGCCGCCCAGCCGGACGCCGCCGCCGTCCCGTCCTGCGAGTTCTCCGAAGAAGAGCTCGAGGCCCGCGGCGCGCGCATCGGGGCGGTCACGATCAACGCCATGAATATCTTCGATCTCGATGATCCGAAGGACGACAAGGCGCTGTTCCGGTTGATGAACAAGCTGCACGTGCGCACCAAGGATCCGGTGATCGAGCGGCAGTTGCTGTTTGACACGGGTGAGCCGTACCTGCGCCAGCGGGTCGAAGAGTCCGAGCGCATTTTGCGCTCGGTCGATTACCTTTATGACGCACAGATCACTATCACCTCCTGCGATGCGGAGACGGTGAACCTCGGCGTAACCACGCGGGATGTATGGACGCTGCAGCCCGCAATCAGCGTGTCCCGCAGCGGCGGCGAGAGTCGCATCGGCTTTGATCTCCAGGACGACAATTTCCTTGGTCGCGGCGGGAGCATCAGGTATCTCCGCCGGAATGACGAGGAGCGCACCTCGACCGAGGTGGGCTACCGGGACAGCAACCTGGCGGGACGCTGGATCGCGCTGGACACGACCATCGCGGACAACAGCGACGGCCATGTTTTCGGCCTGGGAATCGAGCGGCCATTTTATTCCCTCGACGCGCGCTGGGCGGTTGGCGGCCACGTGCTGGACGAACAGCGCGATGACGACGTGTATTCGCTGGGCGACAAGATCGGCAAGTTTCGCCGCGATATGCAACATTTCGACACCTACGGCGGCTGGTCCGACGGCCTGGCCGGCGGCTGGGTGAAGCGTTGGCTGGCCGGCATAGTCTTTGACGACCAGGCCTTTGCCAGTGCCGATGACTCGCTCGAGCCGGAGCTGATCCCGGAGGACCGCCGGCTGGTCTATCCCTACGTCGAATACCAGCTGATCGAGGATCGATTCCGGCGCGCCGAGAACCTCGACCAGATCCAGCGGACGGAGGACGTGGCGCTGGGGGCCCAGGTCCGCTTCCGGCTCGGCTGGCTGGCGCAGCCGCTCGGGGCCGACCGCGCCGGCGTGGTGTACTCGGCGCGCGCCAGCCGCGGTTATGGCGACCCGGCGCAGGTGCTGTGGGACTTTTCCGCCCACGCCAGCGGACGGGTCGAGAGCGGCGAGTTGCGCAACGCGATCGTCGGCGGTTCGGCCCGCTGGTACCTGCGCCAGTCATCGCGGCGCCTGCTGTTTGCGACATTGCACGGCGATGTCGCCGAGCGGCTCGATCTCGACAACCCGCTCGAGATCGGCGGCGACCAGGGGCTGCGCGGCTACCCGCTGCGCTACCAGCGCGGTGACGCGCGCGCGCAGTTCACCATCGAGCAGCGCTACTTCACCGATTATTATCTCTGGCGCCTGCTGCGGGTCGGCGGCGCGATATTCTTCGATGCCGGCCGGGTTTGGGGCGACAATCCGTTCGGCGGCGAGAACCTCGGGCTGCTCAAGGACGTCGGCTTCGGCCTGCGTCTCGCCAGCACGCGTTCAAGCATCGGCAGGATGCTGCACCTCGACTTCGCGTTCCCGCTCGACGGCGACGATTCCATCGACAGCTTCCAGATCCTGTTCGAGGGCAGGCGAAGCTTCTGACGGCAGACACCGGGACGGCCCGGTAGGATAGGGAGCATGCTGATCGATTGCCATGTGCACCTGAACAACTACGATGATGGGCGCAGCCGTTCGGTCCAGGAAAGCGCGGACGACCTGTTTGCCGCCATGGACGCAAACGGCGTGCATCACGCGGTCGTGCTGACCTCGTACAAGGTCAACGCGCATCGCCCGCACGTCGACGAGGTCATCCGCGTCGTCGGCGGAGATCCGCGCATCAGCATCGTCGAGGGCCTGCGCTGGCGCGATCCCGACGAGCGCACCGACCTCTACAACCTGGAAGAACGGATCCGGGACGGCCGGGTCAAGGGCATCAAGCTGTATCCGGGCTACGATCGCTATGCGATCAACGATCCTTCGCTCGAGAGCGTGTTCCGCATTGCCGGGAAGTACGATGTCCCGTTGATGATCCATTGCGGAGACACTTACTCGAAGCATGCCAAGGTGCGTCAGGCGCACCCGCTGCTGGTGGACGACGTTGCGGTCGACTACCCGGACGTGCGCTTCGTGATCTGCCACCTGGGTAATCCCTGGTTCCAGGATGCGGCCGAGGTGCTCTACAAGAACGACAACGTCTACGCGGACATTTCCGGCCTGACGCTCGGCGAATTCCATTACGAGTTCGAGCGCTACATGTTGCAGCGGGTCCGCGACATGATCTGCTACATGGGCGATCCGGCCAGGCAGCTGATGTACGGCACGGACTGGCCCCTGGCCGGGATGAGGAGCTACCGGCGCTTCTTCGACAGCCTGGAGCTGTCGGACGAGGCCAGGGAAGGCATCGCCTGGCGGAACGCCGCGGCGCTGTTCAGGATCGATCTGCCCGGCGCGGCGCCCCCGGGACCGGCGACAGATGCCTGAATTCGTCGTGCATCCGCGCCTGCTGGCCGACTGCCACCAGCTCGGTCGCCTGGCGCTATGCCGCGTGCTGCTCCACCGCAATGCCGCCTTGCCGTGGTTCATCCTGGTGCCCGAGGTTGGGCAGGAGATCGTCGAACTGCACGAGCTGGACGGGATGCGGCGGCAACAGCTGGCGACCGAACTCGACCTCGTCGCGAGGTTCACCCGGGCGCGGTTTGACGTCGCCAAGCTCAACATCGCGGCGATCGGCAACATCGTGCAGCAGCTGCACGTCCACGTGGTGGGACGCCATCCGGACGATCCCTGCTGGCCAGGCGTCGTCTGGGGACGCCTGCCGCCGGGCCCCGCATGGGATTCCGTCACCCTGCAGGAGCTGGTCGAGCGCCTCGCGCCCCTCGGACTGACGCCGGTGAGCGGTTGACGCAAGCAGGCTATGCTTGGAAGCGAGCGTGATACGGCAAGATCGAGTGGAGGTCCGGGATGCGGCGAGGAGCACTGTTGCGGGGATTGGGGGGCTGCGCCATTGCCTGGCTTGCGTTTGGCTGGGCCGGCGCGATGGCGAGCCTGGCCGATGACGAGGCCATCAAGGCCGCTGCGCTGGACTACGCGGAAGGCTGGTACGCTGGCGATGAAATTCGCGTGGCGCGCGTTTTGCATCCGCAGATGCTCAAGCGCCGCGTGGTCACGGACATCATCAGCAGGGAGCAGGCCGTCCAGGTCGTCGATGCGGAAACGCTGCTGCGCGCGACCCGTGAGGGACGAGGCAAGGCCGGCGCCGAAGGGCCGGTGATCCTGCGGGTGGCCATCCTGGACAGGCACGGGGACATGGCTGTCGTGCGCGTGGTCTCATCCCTCTATGTCGATTACCTGAGCATGGTGCGCTGGGAGGGCCGGTGGCTGATCCTCTCGGTGCTCTGGGGCACCATCGCCGCGCCGGGTGACTAGCACCGCGGTGGAAATGCAATCCGGGCCACGAGGAGCACGCCGATGAGCGCGCAACCCAGAATACTCGTCATCGGGGCCACCGGCGCCCAGGGCGGCAGCGTCGCGCGGCACCTGCTCGCCGAAGGCCGCTACCGCGTCCGGTGCCTGACCCGGTCCCTGGACTCGGTCGCCGCGATCGCATTGGCCGATGCCGGCGCCGAGGTCGTCGAGGGCGACATGGCCGACCGGGACAGCCTCGATGCGGCGCTGGCGGGATGCGAGGCAGTCTTCGGCGTGACGAACTATTTTGAGCACCTCGATGCCGAGTACGCGCTTGGCAAGCAACTGCTGGATGCCGTCGTCGATTCGGCCGTCGAGCATCTCGTACTGAGCACCTTGCCGAGCGCCAGGGCGTTGTCGTCCGGCGAACTCGACGTGCCGCACTTCGAACAGAAGGCCCGCCTCGAGGCGCTCGTCCGGCAAAAGGAAATTTTCGCCACCTTTGTCCACGTGGCGTTCTACTACGAGAACTTTCTCAATAACTGTCCGCCCCGTAAGCAGGACAACGGCACGTATGCCTTCGGCTTTCCGCTGGGCGATGCCGTGCTATCGGCCGTCTCTGTGAAGGATGTCGGTGGCGTGGTCGCCGCCATACTGCGGAAGCCCGAGGCATTCCAGGGCAAGACCGTGAACATCGTCGGCGACCAGCGTACCGCGGCGGAATATGCGGCTATCATCGGCGCCGTGACCGGCCGCGCCGTGCGCTACCAGCACATCCCGCGCGACGTCTTCGCCTCGCTGCCGATCCCTGCAGCCGCGGCCCTGGCCGACATGTTCGAGCTCTATCGCAGCCATGTGCGTGCGAACCCTGCGGACCTGGCCGAAAGCCTGCGGTGTTGCCCGGCAATCCGCAGCTTCGAGCACTGGGCCTGCGAGCACCGCGAGGCGCTGCTGTCTGCAATGGACGCCTGAGCGAGGCCCGCGCGCAGAACCAGGGCGCGTCAGCGGGCGATGGCGCGCCAGCCGATATCGCGGCGGAAAAACATGCCTTCCCAGCGGACCTGGTCGGCGAGGGCGTAGGCCTTGCGTTGCGCCTCGGCCACGTCATCGCCCAGCGCGACAGCGCAGAGCACCCGCCCGCCGCTGGTGAGCACCCTGCCGTCCTGCAGCCGGGTGCCGGCATGGAAAATCTTGACGTCATCGCGACCGGCATCCGCATCGAGGCCGGAGATCGGGTCGTCCTTGCGATAAGCCTCCGGGTAACCGCCGGCGGCGAGCACGACCCCGAGCGCGGCCCGCGCGTCCCAGTCGCATGCGCTGCGGTCGAGGCGCCCGTCGAGGGCCGCGAGGCAGAGCGCAACCAGGTCCGATTTCATGCGGAACAGGATGGGCTGGGTTTCCGGATCGCCGAAGCGGCAGTTGAACTCGAGCACCTTGGGCGTGCCATCCGCGGCCACCATGATCCCCGCGTAGAGGAAGCCCGTATACGGCGTGCCATCTGCGGCGAGCCCGGCGACGGTCGGTGCCATGACCTCGCGCATGATGCGCTCATGCAGGCCCTCGTCGACGACCGGTGCCGGTGAATAGGCGCCCATGCCGCCGGTGTTCGGCCCGCGATCCCCGTCGTCGCGCGCCTTGTGGTCCTGCGAGGAGGCCAGCGGCAAGATATGGCGGCCATCGATCATTGCGATGAAGCTGACTTCCTCGCCGGCCAGGAATTCCTCGATCACCACCCGGGCGCCTGCTTCCCCGAAGCGGTTGCCGGACAGCATGTCGCGCACGGCGGCTTCGGCCTCCGCGACGGTCCCTGCGACCACCACGCCCTTGCCGGCCGCCAGGCCGTCGGCCTTGACGACGATCGGGGCGCCGTGGCGGCGAATGTAATCGCAGGCGGCCTCGACATCGCTGAAGTCGCCCCAGGCGGCCGTCGGGATGTCGTGGCGCGCGCAGAAGTCCTTGGAGAAGGCCTTGGACCCCTCGAGCCGGGCGCAGGCCGCGGACGGGCCGAAGCACTTCAGTCCACGGCGGGAGAATTCGTCTACGACGCCGGCCACCAGCGGCACTTCCGGGCCGACGATCGTGAGCCCGATATCCTGTTCCGCGGCGAACCGGGCCAGCGCGGCAATATCGCCGGCGTCGATCGGGACGTTTTCACAACCCGGCTCGCTGGCCGTGCCGGCATTCCCGGGCGCCACGAAAACCCGCTCGGCGAGTGGCGAGCGGGTGGCCTTCCATGCGATCGCGTGTTCGCGGCCTCCGCCGCCCACCACCAGGATTTTCACCGTTGTCTACCTCGGCCGCGCCGGGGATCCCGCGGATCCCGGCGGCTCAGTGACGGAAATGGCGCCTGCCGGTGAACACCATCGCCAGGCCGTGCTCGTCGGCCGCGCGAATGACCTCGGCATCACGCATGGAACCGCCGGGCTGGATGATCGCGGTCACCCCCTGCTCGGCACTCGTGTCCACGTTGTCCCTGAACGGGAAGAATGCGTCCGACGCCATGACCGAGCCCTTCACCGCGAGTCCCGCATCCGCGGCCTTGATCGCCGCGATGCGCGTGCTGTAGATCCGGCTCATCTGCCCGGCGCCGACGCCGATCGTGGCGGCGCCCTTGCAGAACACGATGGCATTGGACTTCACGTAGCGGACGACCTTCCACGCGAACACCAGGTCGTTGAGCTCGTGCTCCGAAGGCGCGCGCTGCGTCACGACCTTGAGCTGGTCCGGATCGAGCTCGACGTCGTCCAGGTCCTGGACCAGCAGGGCGCCGCAGACGCTGCGCAGCTGGATGGTCCCGAGCGGCGTGGCGCTCCACCGGCCGCTGGCGAGCACCCGGACGTTCGGCTTCGTGGCGAGCACGTCCGCCGCTCCCGGACCGAGCGCGGGCGCGACCAGCACCTCCACGAACTGCTTCTTCAGGATGGCCTCGGCCGTGCCACCGTCCAGCGGGCGATTGAATGCGATGATGCCGCCGAACGCCGACACTGGATCGGTGGTATAGGCCTTGCGATACGCTTCGAGCAGGCTGTTCC
Organism: Gammaproteobacteria bacterium; assembly: GCA_047921395.1. Lineage (GTDB taxonomy): Bacteria > Pseudomonadota > Gammaproteobacteria > Steroidobacterales > XN24 > XN24. The sequence continues at coordinate 25,554 of JBLRWH010000019.1, read as the reverse complement.
CGGTGGCCACGCCACAGGGGTTAGCGTGCTTCACGATCACGCAGGCCGGTTGCTGGAACTGCTTGACGCACTCCAGCGCCGTGTCGGCATCCAGAATGTTGTTAAAGGACAGTTCCTTGCCCTGCAGCTGCTCCGCGGCGCCGATGGTGCCTTTGCGCGGCACGCCCAGCGAGTAGACGGCGGCGCGCTGGTGCGGGTTCTCGCCATAACGCAGCGGCATGATCTTGCGCGTCTGCAGGATCAGTTCGTCGGGCATGTCGGCGCCGTCCATTTCCGCTTGCCAGCCCAGCCAGTTGGCTACTGCGGCGTCGTAGCTGGCGACGTGGGCAAAGGCCTTCGCGGCAAGCTGGGCCCGCATCTCGTAAGGCACTTCGTGTGCCACCCGGAGCGCGGTGAGGACCACGTCGTAGTCCGACGGCTCGACGACGACGGTGACGGAGACGTAATTCTTGGCTGCGGCCCGCAGCATGGCCGGCCCGCCGATGTCGATATTCTCGATTACTTCGTCCGCACTGCATTCCGGGTTAGCCACCGTCTCGCGGAACGGGTAGAGGTTGACGACGAGCATGTCAATCGGCTGGATGCCGTGCTCGGCCATCACGCCCTCGTCGACGCCGCGCCTGCCGAGCAGGCCGCCGTGGACCCGCGGGTGCAGCGTCTTGATGCGCCCGTCCATGATCTCCGGGAAGCCCGTGAGCTCCGCGACATCCCGGACAGGCAGGCCCGCGCCGCGCAGCAGCGCAGCCGTGCCGCCTGTAGAGACGAGTTCGACGCCGAGCTCGGCGAGGCTGCGGGCGAAGTCGACGACACCGCGTTTTTCCGAGACGCTGATGAGTGCGCGCTTGATCTGGGGCATGGAAATCTCTGCGGGGTCCGCCCGGCGCTCAGCCGAGCAGGCCGTGCTGGCGCAGTTTCTTGCGCAGCGTGCCCCGGTTGATACCCAGGATGGCTGCGGCGAGGCTCTGGTTGCCGCCCGTGTAGTCGAGCACCGCCCTGAACAGCGGCTTTTCAACTTCGCCGATCACCAGGTCGTAAAGCTCTTCCGGCTGATGGCCATTCAGAGTATGGAAATACTGGTCGAGAGCTTCCTGCGCCATGCTACCGAGCGCGCCGTCGCCGGAGCGCGCCTTGCCGCCACCATTGGGTGCCAGATGGTTCTTGTTGCTGGACACGTTTTTTTCCCCGTCACGCTGCGAGCTCTTTTTCGAGAGCTTCTTCGAAATATCCGTCGACCGCCGCGAGCTGTTCCGCCGGTGTCTCGATGCGGACGAACATGCGGCGGAGATCCTCCCCACCCGGCCGTCCCGCAAGATACCACCCCAAGTGCTTGCGAGCGGTCTTGACGCCGCGTGCTTCCCCGTAAAAGCAGTGCAATGCGTCGAGATGGCCAAGGATGATATCACGGACCTCAGCGGAATCGGGTGCCGGCAAACGCTCTCCTGTCGCGATGAGATGGCGCATCTCGCGGAACACCCACGGCCGGCCCTGGGCGGCGCGGCCAATCATGATGCCGTCGGCGCCGGTGAGCCTCAGGACCTCGGCGGCCTGCTCGGGCGTCCGGATGTCGCCGTTCGCAACCACCGGGATCCCGACGGCCGACTTGATGGCCCGGATAGTCTCGTACTCCGCCTCGCCGCCGTACCCGCACGCCCGGGTGCGGCCATGCACGGCAATCGCGGCGATCCCGGCGGCTTCCGCGAGTTGCGCGATCCGCAGGGCATTGCGAACATCCGGGCTCCAGCCGGTTCGGGTTTTGAGCGTGACCGGCACGCCCAGCGGCGCCATCGCCGCGACCACCGCCTCCAGGATGCGGCCCACGAGGGCCTCGTCGCGCAGCAGCGCCGAGCCGGCCGCGCGGTTGCACACCTTCTTGGCCGGACAGCCCATGTTGATGTCGATCACCTGGGCGCCGAGGGCGACGTTGGCACGCGCGGCCGCCGCCATCATGTCGGGCGCGCCGCCGGCGATCTGGACAATGACCGGGTCGCCCTCGCCGGCGTGATCCAGCCGGTGCCGGCTCTTCGCCGTGTCCCAGAGGCGCTGGTCGGCACTGACCATTTCCGTCGCCGCGAAGCTCGCCCCCATGCGCCTGCACAGGGCCCGGAAGGGCCGGTCGGTGACGCCGGCCATCGGGGCGAGGGCGACGACGGGGCCGGCAAAGTCGTATGGGCCTATCTGCATCGGGTCACCGGAGGCTGTGGGCCGCGCCACGCCATCACTGGCGGAAGGGTTCTCCCGAGCAGACCAGTTGGGCGTCGATCTCGAGGCACAGGTCCACGCGGAATCCGTCGGCGCGCGCGCCGGGATCGGGTGCGCTGACCGAGGCACTGATTTTCCGCCCCGCGGGCACCCGGGCGCCGCGCGTGTAGCTGTCGAGATACGCTCCCGGCGCGAAGTCGTGCGTCCCGATGCGTTGGCCGAAACGGTCATGCAACACGATGCGGATGACGGGGTAAGGCTGGTCGAACGCGGCTGAATTCGTGAACTCCACCGCGACCTGCAAATCATTCGGCTGGTCGGCGTTCGCAATCGCCTCCGAGCGCACCACGCGGAAGTCGCCGGGGCGCCAGTCCGGCGTGACCTCCATTCCCAGCAGCCCGTATATGGGTCCCAGGATGGCTTCTCCAGCGGGCAGGCGCAGCAGTTTGCCGCGCTGCACGTGGGCCCACGTCCCCGCCAGCACCAGCAGCGCGACCAGGGCGAGGAGGATCCGCGGCCAGGGGCTGGCGCGCCGCCGCTCCAGGACGAAGCCGGGCACGCTCTCCGCGTCATCCGGCGCGTCGTCCTCCTCGTCCCGCAGCGCGGGCTCGATCGGCCCGGTGGCGGCCTTATCGAGTTCGGCACCCTCGACATCCTGCTCATCCGGGGTGTTGAGCAGCCGTGCTCCGGGCGCGGTCTCGCTGGCGGGCTGCGCGTCGTCGTCCCCGACAAACGGGGACGTGGACGGTCCGTCGAACTCATCCACGGACTCATCCACGGCAGCATCCCGTGTTTCCTCGACCCGGAACACCGAATCGGGATCTGCGAACGCGTCGGGCAGCGCATCGTCCTCCGGTTTGCTGAACATGGGCTCGTCATGCTCGACTGATTCGTCGTCGTCCGGGACCTCGTCCGCGTACACGGCGAATGCCGGTTCATCGTCATCCCGGGTATCGTCCGACGCCTTGTTCGGCACCCCGCCGGGCGCATCCTCGGTGCCGATCAGCGACTCGATTTCCCGGAGGAATTCGTCCGCATCGCGCTCTTCGAGGCGTTCTTCTTCGTCGCGGGCGTCGTCGCCTTCGGCCGCCGTCTCGACCGCCGGCGCCGGTTCAGCGGCGTGGGTGTCGGCCGGGCGCGTTTCGCTCAGAGACGCGAGCGCATCGAAAGTCGTGTCGCAGGCGCCACAGATCACCATGCCATCCGCCGAGCGCAGTTCGGCGGCGGTAATGTAGAACACGGTCCTGCATTCGGGACAGCGAGTAAACATCAGCTTGTGGTATTCCTCTGGCCTGAGAGTCGCACCCAGTCGTCTTTCAACGCGGGCCGGTCGAGCCGGAACCATGTTCCCGCCGCCGCCGCCAGCGCCGAATCCTGACCGACAAGGATACCCGATAGCGCGAGCAATCCGCCCGTCGCGAGGCGGTCGGCGAATTCCGGCAACAGGTGCTGCAACGGCCCCGCCAGGATATTCGCCACGAGTATGTCTGCGCGCCGCGGGCCGAGCGCCCTGGGCAGGTCCTCCGGGAGGCACGTCGAGAGCCGCGCGCCGACGCCGTTGAGCGCCGCGTTCGACCGCGTGGCGAGCAGCGCCTGCGGATCGAGGTCGACCGCGATGGCTTCCGCGGCGCCGAGCAGCAGCGCGGCGATCGCGAGGATGCCGGAGCCGCAACCGTAATCGATCACCAGCGCCCCTTGCAGCGGGGGGCGGGCGTCCCCGGCCGCCGCCGAGAGCGTATCCAGCCACTCGAGGCACAACGCGGTGGTCGGGTGGGTACCGGTACCGAAGGCGAGTCCGGGATCCAGGCGCAGTACGACGGTGTCGGGCGGCGGTGTCATCTCCGTGGGCACCACGGCAAGGCGCCGGCCGAAACGGAGCGGGCGGAAGTCCCGCAGCCACTCGCGTTCCCAGGCTCGCCCGGCCAGGGCCCCCACGCGCCATGCCGCGCCCGGCGGCCGATCGTGCAGCGCGGCCAGGATCTCCAGCGGGTCGGCGGCGCCGTCGAACAGGCCCGTGATGGTGAGCCTCGGCCACAGCGGCGTTTCGCCGGGGGCGGGCTCGAGCACCGGGTCGTCCGCGGCATCCCGCAGGGTCACGGAGAGCGCGCCGGCGGCAAACAGCAGGTCCTCGGCCGTTTCGGCGGCCTCCCGCGCCACGTCAGCCGATACCTCCAGCCAGTCAGCGGGCGCCCGGGCCAGGCTCAGAGTCCGAGCCTCTTTTCGAGGTAGTGGATGTCCGTGCCACCTGCCTTGAAGGCGCTGTGGCTGAAGATTTCCTGGTGCAGCGCGATGTTCGTGCGGATGCCTTCGACGACGATCTCGGTCAGCGCGGTCTGCATGCGCGCGATCGCAGAGACGCGGGTCGGGCCGTGGGCGATGAGCTTGCCGATCATGCTGTCGTAGAAAGGCGGCACGTTGTAGCCCGAGTAGATGTGGCTGTCGACCCGGATGCCGGGCCCGCCGGGGGCATGCCATTGCCGCACCGGGCCCGGGCTCGGCATGAAGGTCTTGGCATCCTCGGCGTTGATGCGGCACTCGATCGCGTGCCCGCTAATCACGATGTCTTCCTGGCGGATGCGCAGCGGTACGCCCGCCGCGATGTACAGCTGCTCCTTCACGATGTCGATCCCGGTGATCATCTCAGTGACGGGGTGCTCGACCTGGACGCGCGTGTTCATCTCGATGAAGAAGAATTCCCCGTCCTGGTACAGGAATTCGAAGGTGCCCGCGCCGCGGTAGCCGATCTCCAGGCAGGCCTGGACGCAGCGTTGGCCGATCGCAGCGCGTTGCTCCTCGGTGATGCCGGGCGCAGGCGCTTCTTCGATGACCTTCTGGTGGCGACGCTGCATGGAGCAATCGCGCTCGCCGAGATGCACGGCGTGGCCCTGGCCGTCCGCGAGCACCTGGAACTCGATGTGGCGGGGTCGCTCGAGATATTTTTCGAGGTAGACCATCTCGTTGCCGAACGCCGCGAGCGCCTCGCCCTGCGTGAGCGTGATGGCGTTCAGGAGCGTGGCGTCCGAGTGCACGACGCGCATGCCGCGTCCGCCGCCGCCGCCCGCGGCCTTGATGATCACCGGGTAGCCGATGCTGCGCGCCATTCTCAGGCTCGCATCCGGGTCGTCCCCGAGCGGACCGTCGGAGCCCGGCACGCAGGGAATGCCGGCCGCCTTCATGGCGCGAATCGCCGACACCTTGTCGCCCATGAGGCGGATGGTCTCCGGCCGCGGCCCGATGAATACGAAGCCGCTCTTTTCGACACGTTCCGCGAAATCTGCATTCTCCGACAGGAAGCCGTAGCCCGGATGGATCGCCACGGCATCCGTGACCTCGGCGGCGCTGATGATGGCCGGCATGTTCAGGTAGCTCTGCGCTGAGGGCGGCGGGCCGATGCACACCGATTCGTCGGCCAGCAGCACGTGCTTCTGGCTGCTGTCGGCGGTCGAGTGGACGGCGACGGTCTTGATGCCGAGCTCCCTGCAGGCCCGCAGGATCCGCAGCGCAATCTCGCCGCGGTTCGCGATGACGACCTTGTCGAGCACGACGCCTTACTCGATGATGAACAGCGGCTGGTCGAATTCGACCGGCTCGCCGTTCTCCGCCAGGATCGCCACCACCGTCCCTGCGGTGTCGCTCTCGATCTGGTTCATCATCTTCATTGCCTCGATGATGCACAGCGTGTCGCCGACCTCGATCTCGCTGCCGATCTGCACGAAGGGCTTGGCGCCCGGCGCCGGGGCGCCGTAGAAGGTGCCCACCATCGGCGCGGTGACGGTGTGGCCGGCGGGCGGCGGCGGGGGCGCCGCCTCGCCCGCGGCCTGTGCGCCGGCGGGAGCCGCGGCGGGCGCCATCATCACCTGGGGCGGTGCCGCCCAGCTCATGCCGGTCGGATGCCGGCTGATGCGCACGGACTCCTCGCCCTCGTGGATCTCGATCTCGGAGATCCCGGATTCCTCGAGCAGTTCGATCAGCTTCTTGACCTTGCGAATATCCATGGTTCAGTTCCTGTCGGTGCCGCGCAGGAGGGCGTCCGCCGCCCGGATCGCGAGTTCGTAGCTCAACGGGCCGAGGCCGGAAATGACGCCGGCCGCGACGGATGAAAAATACGAGCGTCGCCGGAAGGGTTCCCGTCCGTGCACATTGGACAGGTGGACCTCGATGAAGGGAATGCCCACGGCCGTGAGCGCATCGCGCAGCGCGACGCTGGTGTGCGTGAAGGCCGCGGGATTGATGATTATCGCGCCGGTGCCGTTGGCGGGCGCCGACTGAACGAGGTGGATCAGCTCGTGTTCCGCGTTCGACTGGTGGCAGTCGAGTTCGTGGCCCAGCTCGACCGCCAGGCGCCGGCAGCGATCCTCGATCGAGTCGAGGGTGACGGTCCCGTACAGGTCGGGCTCACGGTCCCCGAGCAGGTTCAGGTTCGGTCCGTTCAGCAGCAGGAGACGGCTCATGGCGTTCAAATTCCCGTTGAGAAGGCGTCAGATGCGCGCTGGTTCGCCGGAAGTTTATAACTTTTCGCGACAAGATTGCACCAACAAGGAAATCGCCCGGGCCGGCCGGAGTCAGAGCAGTCCGGCGAGAATCTCTTCGAGCTGCTCCCGGTGTAGCTCACCGGTGTGGACGCGTACGATCCGGCCGGAGCGATCGGTGAAGGCCGTGAAGGGCAACCCGATGAAGCCGGCCAGGAACTGGTTACCCAAGTCCATGGCGTCGTCCTGGCCGATGAGCACAGGATAGTTGAACGCGAAGTTCGCCGCGAACTCGGCCACGGCGTCCGGCTCGTCGATCGCGATGCCAATCACCTGGACGCCGCGCGCCGCGTATTCCGCCTGGATGTCGACCAGCAACGGAATCTCGCGGATGCAGGGCGGGCACCAGGTGGCCCAGAAGTTCACGATCCTGATCGACTCGTCCCATTCCCCGCTCGAGCGCGGCGTGCCGTCGAGGTCGGGCAGGACGAAGGCGGGCGCGAATTCCGCCGTCTGCGGCGCGGACGGCAATGCCGGCAGGCCGTCGTCAGCCGGTCGGTCCTGTCCCGCGAGCCCCAGGTAAAGGAAGAAGCCGGCAGCGCCGGCGCCGAGCGCCAGCAGCACGAGCGGTAACGCGCGGTTCACAGGGCGCTCCCGTGCGCGGCGCGCGCCTCGCGAACGTGTCCCGCGAAGCGCTCCGCGGGCATGTAGCCGAACAGCCGGTAGGCGCGCAGCTCGTTGCCGCTCGTGTCAAAAAACAGGATCGCCGGCGGGCCGTAGATTCCGAAACGATTCATGAGTTCGCGGTCGGCCGCATCGTTGGCGGTGACGTCGGCCTTCAGGAGGACCTTGCCGGCAAGCGCCGCCTGCACGCTCGCGTCCGGTAACGTGTAGCGCTCCATGCGCTTGCAGTCCACGCACCAGTCCGCATAGAAATCCAGCATCACCGTGCGTCCCGCGGTGCCCGCCGTGCGCAGTTCGCGCTCCAGGTCCGCGACCGACTTCACCATGCGAAACTCGGCGGTGGTCGACGGGGCCGGGGCCCCGGGTCCGGCCCCGCGAATCCCGGCGAGGGGCTGCCAGACGCTGCTGCCGCCGGCCGCGGCCCCCACCAGCAGCACGGCGCCGTAAAGCAGGCCCATCAGCCCCAGGCCCTTCGCGATGCGACGGCCGGGTCCCGCGCCCGCCACCAGCGGGTCGAGCGCGCCGAGGAACGCGCCGGCGAGGAACAGCAGCCCGGCCCACAGGGCGAGCACCGCTGCGGGTGGCACGATCCGTTCCAGCATCCAGATGGCGACGCCGAGCAGCAGCAGGCCGAACAGGTTCTTGATGGTCTCCATCCATGCGCCGGCCTTCGGCAACAGCTTGCCTGCAGAGGCGCCGAACGCCAGCAGCGGGGCGCCCATGCCGAGGGAGAGGGCGAACAGCGCCAGCCCGCCCCGCACCGGGTCGCCGGTGGCGCCAATGACGATCAGCGCGGCCGCCAGCGGGGCGGCGACGCACGGCCCGACGATCAGCGCGGAGAACACGCCCATGGTGCCGGCGCCGATCCAGGTGCCCGATCGCTGGCGGTTCGACAGCGTGGTCATCTTCGTCTGCAGCGCCGCGGGGATCTGCAGTTCATAGAAACCGAACATCGACAGGGCGAGCGCGACGAACACGACGGAGAACCCGATCAGCACCGCCGGGTGCTGGAAGGTGGCCTGCAGGTTATGGCCGAGCATCGCGACGACGACGCCCGCGATGGTGTAGGTCAGCGCCATGGCGAGGACGAAGATGGCGGACAATGTGAAGGCCCTGCGGGTCGTCACGTCCGGTCCCTGGCCGACGATCAGGCCGGACAGGATCGGCACCATCGGCAGCACGCATGGCGTGAAGGCCAGCAGCAGGCCGAAGCCGAAGAACACCGCGAGCACGGCGGGCAGGGCGCCGCCGCTGATCAGCGCCGCGAGCCGGTCCGACTCGGACACGGGCGCGCGCGGGGGCGCTACGCCGGCGCTGGCCGGGCTGGCGGGCGCGGCGGCAGGCACCAGCGAGGCCAGCGTCACCGTCCAGGTGGCCGGCGGGTAGCAGATGCCGTCCACCGCGCAGCCCTGGTACCCGACCTGCAGCGTCCCCGTGCCCGCCGGCGGCTTGACCCAGGTGCGGGCCATATCGAACAGGACCTCAGCCTCGCCGAAGAACTCGTCCTCGATGATCTTGCCGGGGTTGAACTCGGCGGGCAGCGCCACGCCGTCGGCGGTCACGCTGAATTCCTTGCGATACAGGTAATAGCCGGGCGCGATCTGCCACTCCAGGGCCACGCCGCCGTCGCGCGTCGTCGCGCGGGGCTGGAAAGCTTCCTCGGGGCGCAGGAACTCCTGTGGCGCCGCGGTCCGGCCGCCCGACAGGAGCGACAGCAGCGAGCGCGCCGGCGCGGTGGCCTGCGGCTCGGCCCGGTCCGCGCCGGTGACCGCAGCGAGCCGCACGTCGGCGCGCCAGGTCTGCGGCGGCAGGCAGATGCCGATGTCGGCGCAGCCCTGCGACTTGATCTCCAGGGGCAGCGTGCCGCCGGACGGCGTGCCGCGCATGGGGAGGCGGACCTCGAAGTCGCCGCGGTGGATGTAGCTCTCGCCGAAGAACTCGTCCTCGTAGAAGATGCCCGGCGGAAGCGCGGGCTCGCCCAGCGTCACGGCGGGATCGAGACTGCGGAAACCGAAGCGCTTCTCGTACAGGTAGTAGCCGTCGGCCACCTGCCAGTTCAGCACGATCTCGCCGTCGCGGGCCTCCGCCGTGTAGCGGAATGCCTGCTCGGCGCGCAGCAGCTCGGGCTCGGCGGTTGCGGGCTGCGCGAGCAGCGCCACGAGTATCAGCAACAAGGTTCGGATCATTGTTATTCGCCGTTCAGCGGGTGGAGGGACCGGAGACGCTGGTGCGGATCCAGTCGAGATAGTCTTCGAGACCGCCCACAACAGGGACAGCGACGACCTCGGGAAGTTCGTAGGGATGGAGCTCTGTGATGCGGGCGGTGAGGGCCGGGAGGCCGTCTGCGGTGGTCTTGATCAGCAGCAGGGTCTCAGCCTCTTCCTGGACGCGCCCGTCCCAGCGGAAATTCGACACCATGCCCGGCAGCCGATTCACGCATGCGGCGAGGCCCTCCCCGACGAGCGTCTCGGCCAGCTGCGCGGCCTGCGCCCCGGCCGGACAGGTGCAAAGCACGACAAGGCATTTCTTTTCAGACACTTGCATCGGTAGCCGCAGAGTCCGGGGGCGTCAAGAATAGCGGCCCGGAAGATTTCGCGCCATGCGCAGGCGCCGCGCTTGACTATGGCGAATCCGGACCTATCATTAGCACTCACTCGAGGTGAGTGCTAACAATGCTCGCCCAGGACACCGCTTGGGCTGCGCCGTGCAGCCCGTTGATTTGCAAGGAGATATCGAAAATGAAAATTCGTCCGCTTCATGACCGTGTCGTCATCAAGCGTCTGGAGGAAGAGCGCACGTCACCCGGCGGCATCGTGATTCCGGACACCGCCACCGAGAAGCCGATCCGCGGCGAGGTCATCGCCGTCGGCAACGGCAAGATCCTCGAGAGCGGCGAAGTGCGCCCCCTCGACCTGAAGGTGGGCGATCGCGTCCTCTTCGGTAAGTACAGCGGCACCGAGGTGAAGGTGGATGGCCAGGATGTCCTCGTGATGCGCGAAGACGACGTCATGGCGGTCCTCGAGGGCTGAGCCCTCCACCCGTCCCCCTCCCAGAACATTCAAACCCAGTTACCAGGAGCAGACATTCATGGCTGCAAAAGAAGTCAAGTTCGGTGATGAGGCCCGCGCGCGGATGTTCCGCGGCGTCAATGTCCTCGCCAATGCCGTCAAGGTTACTCTCGGCCCCAAGGGCCGCAACGCCGTGCTCGAGAAGAGCTTCGGTTCCCCGACCGTCACCAAGGACGGCGTCTCTGTCGCCAAGGAAATCGAGCTGGCCGACAAGTTTGAGAACATGGGCGCCCAGATGGTGAAGGAAGTCGCCTCGCAGACCTCCGACGAGGCCGGCGACGGCACCACCACCGCCACCGTGCTGGCGCAGGCGATCCTGCGCGAGGGCCTCAAGTCGGTGGCCGCCGGCATGAACCCGATGGACCTGAAGCGTGGCATCGACAAGGCCTCCACCGCGATCACCGCGGAGCTGAAGAAGCTGTCTAAGCCCTGCGAGGACCGCAAGGCCATCGCGCAGGTCGGCACCATCTCCGCCAACGGCGACACCGACATCGGCGATCGCATCGCCGAGGCGATGGACAAGGTCGGCAAGGAAGGCGTGATCACCGTCGAGGACGGCTCGGGCCTCGAGAGCGAGCTCGACGTCGTCGAGGGCATGCAGTTCGACCGCGGCTACCTGTCGCCATACTTCATCAACGAGCAGCAGACCCAGTCGGTCGTGCTCGACAACCCGTACATCCTGCTGCACGACAAGAAGGTCTCGAACATCCGCGAGATGCTGCCGCTGCTGGAAGCCGTCGCGAAGTCGGGCCGGCCGCTGCTGATCGTGGCCGAGGACGTCGAGGGCGAGGCGCTGGCGACGCTGGTGGTGAACACCATCCGCGGCATCGTCAAGGTCGCGGCCGTCAAGGCCCCGGGCTTCGGCGACCGGCGCAAGGCCATGCTGCAGGACATCGCGATCCTGACCGGCGGCACCGTGATCTCCGAGGAAGTCGGCCTGCAGCTCGAGAAGGCCTCGCTGGCCGATCTCGGTGAGGCGAAGAAGGTGCAGGTCACGAAGGAGAACACCACGATCATCGACGGCCACGGCAAGGCCGAGGAGATCAAGGGGCGCATCGACCAGATCCGCGCCCAGATCGAGGATGCCACCTCCGACTATGACAAGGAGAAGCTGCAGGAGCGGGTCGCCAAGCTCGCCGGCGGCGTCGCCGTGATCAAGGTCGGCGCGGCCACCGAGATCGAGATGAAGGAGAAGAAGGCTCGCGTCGAAGACGCGCTGCACGCCACGCGTGCCGCTGTCGAGGAAGGCGTGGTGCCGGGCGGCGGCGTTGCGCTCGTGCGCGCCGTGGCCTCCATCTCTAAGCTGAAGGGCGACAACCACGACCAGGACATGGGCATCCAGATCCTGCTGCGTTCGGCCGAAGAGCCGCTGCGCCAGATCGTCGCCAACGCCGGCGAAGAGGGCTCGGTGGTGCTGAACAAGGTGCGCGAGGGCAAGGGCAACTACGGTTACAACGCGGCCACCAGCGAGTATGGCGACCTGATCGAGATGGGCATCCTGGATCCCACCAAGGTCACGCGCCTGGCGCTGCAGAACGCCTCGTCCGTCGCCGGCCTGCTGCTGACCACCGAGGTGATGGTGGCCGAGCTGCCGAGGAAGGAAGAGAAGGGCCCCGGCGGCATGCCCGACATGGGCGACATGATGTAAGACCTTCGGCGCCCCGCGGAAACGCGGAGACGCAAAGGCAAAAGAAGCCCCGCCTTGTGCGGGGCTTTTTTTAGGTTCATTGCGCTTGGCCGGGAAACCAGGCTCGCGCGGAGGCGCAGAGAGGCAGAGGTACAGAGAAGACAGACAGGTGGGTTTACGAGGCAGGTTTTCCGGTGGATGCAGGGGTCTTACAGGCCCCGTCGGTTGGTGTCGTGGTGTGTGGGTCACCCATCACTCCATGGCGTTCACGTTGATCTGGGAAGTGCTTTCTGCTGCCCGCGCCCGCCGTCGCCGCGGCTGAGGCGACGGCGGGTCCGTGTGCCCTGATATGCTTGCCGGGCCATGACCGACGCGTGCCCGCAAGATTCCATTGCCGCCGGCCTCGAGGCGCTGCCCGGGCCGTTGCGGCGCGACCTGCCGGAGCGCTGGCAGCGTTTCAGCCAGGCGCATCCCGCCGTGGCGGACGCGCTCCACGCGGACGCACAGTTCGTGCAATCGGCGCCCCGGGTGTGGGCCGCCAGCGAGTTCGTCGCCGAGCACTGCCTGCGGGACGGCGACGCGCTCGCGCAGGTGGCCGCCACGGTGCGCCGGCGCTGGACGCCGGGTGAAATGCTGGCCGGCGCCGCCACGATGCTGCGCGTGACCGAGGACGAGGCCGCCGCGCTGCGCATCCTGCGCCTGTTCCGGCGCCGCGAGATGCTGCGAATCGCCTGGCGGGACCTCGCGGGCTGGGCGGTGCTGGAAGAAACCCTGGGGCACCTCAGCGAACTGGCGGAGGTGTGCATCCGGGCCGCCGACGACTGGGTCCACCGCGGCATGGTGGCGAAGCACGGCGAACCGCTCGGCCGGGACGGGGCGCCGCAACGGCTCCTCGTGGTGGCCATGGGCAAGCTCGGCGGCGGCGAGCTCAATTTTTCTTCGGATGTCGACCTCGTGTTCCTGTTTCCCGAGGCCGGCGAGACCGCGGGGCCGCGCGTGCTGGAGAACGAGCAGTTCTTCATCCGCGCAGGGCGCCAGCTGATCCGGCTGCTCGACGAGGGCACGCCGGACGGCTTCGTGTTCCGCGTCGACATGCGCCTGCGGCCCTTCGGCGAGAGCGGTCCGCTGGCCATGAGCCTGGCGGCGTTTTCGAACTACCTGCACCAGCATGGCCGCGCCTGGGAACGCTACGCCTACGTGAAGGCGCGCGCGGTGACGGGACACCGCTTCGGCATGGGCCTGTATCGGGACGTGCTGCGCCCGTTCGTGTTCCGGCGCTACCTCGATTTCGGCCTGTTCGACGCGCTGCGCGACATGAAGGACAAGATCTCGGCGGAGGTGGCCAGGCGGGAGCTCCGGGACAACATCAAGCTCGGGCGCGGGGGCATCCGCGAGATCGAGTTCATCGTGCAATGCCTGCAGTTGCTGCGCGGCGGGGCGGACCCGCGGCTGCGCGAGCCCGGCCTGCCGGCGGCGCTGGCGAGGCTGGCGGAGACAGGGCAGCTGCCCCCCGAGGCGATCGACGAGCTGCGCGAGGCGTGGCGCTTCCTGCGCCTGACAGAGAACAGGCTGCAGGCCTGGCAGGATCGGCAGACCCATGAATTGCCCGCGGACGAGACCGGCCGGCTGCGCCTCGCGTTCTCGATGGGCTGCGATGACTGGGCGGGCTTCGCCGCGGCACTCGCCACACACCAGCAACGCGTTGACAGCTGGTTTCGCCACCAGACGGCCGACGGGCGCGCGGTTGAGCCGGAGGACGGCATCGCGGCCGCCTGGCGCAGCGATGCCGGCGAAGAGGCGGCGCGCGCCGGGCTCGAGGCGGCAGGTTTTGACGCGCCGGAGCGCGCGCTCTCCGCGCTGCGCGGCCTCGCGGAGGCGTCCTGGTACCGGCGGCTCGACGAGACCGCGCGCCAGCGGCTCGCGACGCTGGTGCCCGCGCTCGCGCGGGGTGCGGCGGAGCTGTCCGCCCCGGAGGAGGCGCTCGAGCGGCTGTTGCGCGTGGTCAGCGCAATCGGCGGGCGCAGCGCCTATTTCGCCCTGCTGAACGAGAACCGGGCCGCGCGCGCGCGCTTCATCGCCCTGTGCGGCGGCAGCGAGTTTCTCGCCAGCCAGGTGGCGGTCCATCCGCTGCTGCTGGACGACCTGATCGATCCGCGGGTCATGGAGACGCCGCCGGGCCGCGACGAGCTGGCCGCCGAGCTCGACGAGCGGCTCGCCGGGGTGGAGCCGGAAGACCTCGAGGAGCAGATGGATGCGCTGCGCAACTTCAAGCGCGCGGCGGTGTTCCGCGTCGCGGTCGCGGACCTGACGGAGCGCCTCCCGCTCATGAAGGTCAGCGACCAGCTGACGTGGATCGCCGAGGTGCTGCTGGAAGCCTGCGTGCGGATTGCCCGTGACGACGCCGTGCGCCGGCACGGCCGGGCGCTGTGCGGGGAACGCGAGAACACGCTGCGAGGCTGCAGCATGGCCGTGATCGGCTACGGCAAGCTCGGCGGCCTCGAACTCGGTTACGGCTCCGATCTCGACCTCGTGTTCGTGCACGATGCCAGTGGCGAGATCCAGCGCACCGAGGGCCCCGAGGTGGTCGAGGCGGGCATGCTGTTCGCGCGCATGACCCGGCGCATCGTGCATTTGCTGACGACGCCGACCGGCGCCGGCGTGTTGTATGAGGTCGACACCCGGCTGCGCCCGAGCGGCAAGGGCGGGCTGCTGGTGACCAGCCTCAACGCTTTCGAAGCCTACCAGCGCGAGAGCGCCTGGACGTGGGAACACCAGGCGCTGTTGCGGACGCGCGCGGTCGCGGGGGATCCGCAGGTACGCCAGGCATTCGAAACCCTCCGGAGGCGCGTGCTGGTCGAGGCGGTGCGGCGCGATGACCTGCGCGGCGAGGTCGCGACGATGCGCGAACGCATGCGCAACGAGTTGTCATCGGGCACCGCCGAGCTGTTCGACCTGAAGCAGGATGCCGGAGGGATCGCCGACATCGAGTTTCTCGTGCAATACCTGGTGCTGCAGAATGCGGGCGCGCGACCGGAGCTGCTGCGCTGGCCGGACAACGTGCGGCAGATCGAGGGCCTGCGCGATGCCGGGCTGCTGTCCGCCGCGGACAGCGAGCTGCTGCACGAGGCCTACCTGGAATTCCGCCAGCGACTGCACCGGCTCGCGCTGGCCAATGCGCCGGGCCGCGTGCCGCTAAAGGAGGTCGAGGCGCTGCGCGACCGGGTGCGGGCGCTCTGGCAACGCATCATGGCGTCCTGAGCGCCGCTATAATGGCCGGACTACCGGGGGCGGAGAGACCATGGCTGAGACCACGAGCATCGAGGCGAGCACCGAGCGTCACTACGAGGTGACGCGGGCGGACCTGCCGTTGTCCTGCCCGACACCGGCAATGAAGCTCTGGAACTCGCATCCCCGCGTCTACCTCCCGATCGAGGCGACAGGGCGGGCGCAGTGCCCCTATTGCGGCGCTGTCTACACCCTCGTGGACGTCCCCGTCGCCGGGACCTGAGGGACTGCCGCCGATGAGCGGGGCGATCGCGCGCGGACCGGGCTGGGCCCTGCTGCACGCCCCGGCGCTGGTCGCGATGCCGGACGACGGATTCTTCGACGACGCGCGCTGGCAGGACCGGCTCACCGGCCAGGCCGGGCGTGGGCGCGGCCGGGTCCGCTTCGTGGCCGCGGATACGGGTCATTGGGCGTTGCGCCATTACTGTCGCGGCGGGCTCGTCGGGCGGCTGGTGGCGGACCGGTACCCCTGGCTGGGCGAGGAGCGCACCCGCGCCTTTCGCGAGTGGCGCATGCTCGCGCGCCTGCACGCCGCCGGGTTGCCGGTGCCGCGTCCCGTCGCCGCGCTCTGGCGGCGGCGTGGGCTCTGCTACACCGCGGATCTCGCGACCGTGCGCCTGCCCGGCGCCGTGCCGCTGTCCGCGCGCCTCGCGGCCGGCGAGCCGGTGGACTGGCCCGGTATCGGCCGGGTGCTGCAGGACTTTCATGCCGCCGGGGCGTTTCATGCTGATCTCAACGCGCACAACATCCTGCTCGACGGGGCCGGCAAGGCCTGGCTGCTGGATTTCGATCGCGGGCGGTTCCGCGCGCCCGGCGCATGGCAGGCGCGCAATCTCGCGCGGCTCGAGCGCTCGTTGCGCAAGATCTCGGCCGAGCCGGGCGCGCCGGCGTTCAGCGCCGCCGGCTGGGAGGCGTTGCAGTCCGCCTATGGCGCAGCGCGTGACTTGCGCTTGCGCTTCCGTGCCAGGCGCCCGTAGTGATCTTCCCCGTCCTCCCCGGCGGGCTTGAAGCGGCGATGCACCCAGAGATACTGGTCCGGGCATAGCCGGATCCGTTCCTCCAGGAGCTGGTTGATCCTCGCGGCATCGGCCTCCGGGTCGTCGCTCGGGAAGCCCTCCAGCGGCGGCAGGATGTCCAGCCGGTAGCCGGCGCGGCCGGGCAGCCGGACCGGGAAGAAGGGCACCACGGGCGCCCCGCCGAGCCTTGCGAAGGTGGAGGTCGCCGTATTGGTCGGCGCGGGTACGCCAAAAAACGGCACGACCGCGCTGTACTTGCCACGCTTGTGGGCCTGGTCTGGCGCATACCAGATCAGGTGGTTGGTGCGCAGCCCACGGATCATGGCGCGCACGTCGCGCTTGGAGAAGGCGTGTTTCGCCGAGCGCTCGCGGCCACGGCGCATGATCTCCTCGAACAGCGGGTTGCGATGCGGGCGGTACATGGCGCTCACGGGCGCGCGCTGCGTGAGGAAACGGCCGCCGAGATCCAGCGTCGTGAAATGCCCCGTGAGCATGATCGCGCCATGGCCGGCGGCCAGCGCGCCCTCGGCATGCTCCAGGCCGCGAATCTCCACCAGGCGCTCGAGCCGCCGGTCGTCGGCCCACCAGCACAGCCCCGTCTCGACGATCGATATGCCGAGCGACTCGAAATGCCGCAACAGGAGCGCACGCCGCGCCCGGGGATCGAGCTCGGGGAACGCCAGCGCCAAATTGAGCGCCGCGATTTGTCGCCGCTCCCCGGCGAACAGGTAACCGAGCCGCCCCATCAGCCGGCCGGCGACGAGCTGTGCGCCGAACGGCAGCGTGACCAGCAGGCGTACGGTAGCCAGCGCCAGCCAGACCGGCCAGTAGCGCGGCGCCAGGAACCGGTAGAGGGGTGTTTTTTCCGAGCTCAAGGGCGTGGGTGCTGTTGGCCGTGTCCGCGGGAGTGCGCGGACATTATAGCGGCCCGTTCCGGGCCGGTCGGGGCGCCTGTGCTAACATCGCCGCCACCCTGCCGGTCGACTGCCCTTGCACCGTCTCTACATCCTCATTTCCTACCTCGCGGCCCCGCTGGTCGCCCTGCTGCTGTTCTGGAAGGGACTGAGCAATCGCGCCTACTGGGACCGCTTCGAGGAGCGTTTCGGGTTCGGCGCCCGGAGGCTCGGGCGCCCGGGCATCTGGGTGCACGCGGTCTCGGTGGGGGAGGTCGTCGCCGCGTCGTCGCTGATTTCGGCCTTGCGCGAGCGCTACCCGCAGTACCCCATTGTCGTGACGACCGTGACGCCGACCGGCGCGCAGCGCGTCCGTGACCTCTTCGGCGACGACGTGCTGCACAGCTATGCCCCCTACGACATGCCGGGCTCCGTGCGGCGGTTCTTCGCACGGATGCAGCCGCGCCTCGCCATCGTCATGGAGACGGAGCTGTGGCCGAACATGTATGCCGAGTGCAGCGTGCGCGGCGTGCCGCTGGTGCTTGCGAATGCCCGGATCTCGCCGCGGTCCGTGCAGCGCTACCAGCGTTTCATCGGCGTGTTCAAGCGCGCCCTGTCGCACGGCATCCTGATTGCCGCGCAGAGCGAGCAGGATGCCGAGCGCTTTCGTTCGCTCGGCGCCAGCCCCGACCGCGTCCTGGTGACGGGCAACCTGAAGGCGGACCTGGAATTTCCGCCGGGGATGACCGACGCGGGCCGGGCGTTCCGGGCGGCCCACATGGCCGGGCGCCCGGTCTGGGTCGCGGCCAGCACGCACGCAGGCGAGGAGGAGGCGTCGCTGGAGGCGCACGACGCCGTCCTCGCGCAGCTCCCCGACGCGCTGCTGCTGCTCGTGCCGCGGCATCCCGACCGCTTCAACGGGATCGCTGAGCTGCTGGAGCGGCGCCAGGCGCTGTTCCATCGCCGCTCGCTCGGGGAGACGCCGGCGCAGTCCGACACCGTGTTCCTGGTGGATAGCCTGGGGGAGCTGCCGATGTTCTATGCGGCCGCCGACGTGGCGTTCGTCGGCGGCAGCCTCGTCCCCATCGGCGGACACAACCTGCTGGAACCCGCCGCGCTGGGGATGCCGGTAATTTCCGGGCCGCACAATTTCAATGCGCAGGACATCGCCGCGCTGCTGCAGGAGGCCGGCGGGCTGCAACTGGTCGCGGATGCCGCCGAGCTCGGCGCGGCGGTCGCGACGCTGCTCGGCGATCCGGGATTGCGGCAGGAGTACGGTGCGCGGGCTCGAGAGATGGTCGCCGACAGCGGCGGCGCGCTGGAGAAGCTGCTCGGCCTGCTGGCGCCGCTGTTTCCCTCCGAGGAGCGCTGAGCCCGCCGGCGTGCCTCAGCGCCGGCCCTGGGTCGGCCGGGGTATCTCGTCGGGCGGCTTCAGCCAGCCGTCCACTTCCTCGATATCCACCTCGCGCAGGATCCCCGCCGCCTGCTTCAGCAACAGCGCGTTGAGCACGTAGACATAGCGGCTGTTGGCGTAGTCGCGCTGGGCCTCGAACAGCTGGCGGCGCGACTGCAGCACGTCGACGGTGGTGCGCGTGCCGACCTCGAAGCCGGCCTCGGTTGCCCGGAGCGCGGTCTGGCTGGACTCGACGGCCTGGGCGAGCGCCTGGACGCGGCTGATCTCGGAGTTCACCGACAGGAAGGCATCGCGCGTCTGGCGCTCGGTCTCGCGCGCGATGCGCTCGAGCTGGTTTTGGCTCGCCTGGTGCAGGTAGGTCGCCTCCTTGACGCGCGAGGCGACCGCGCCGCCGGAATAGATCGGCACCCGGACCTGGACGCCGACGCTGTCCTGCCAGAAATTGCTGTCGGCCGGCCTTTCGGGCTGGCGCTCGGGCTCGGGTTGGCCGGGCAGGGCCTCCGCGCGGTCCTGGCGTGTGGCGGTCGTGTCGCTGTTCGCCCGCGCGGCAAACAGTTCCACCGCGGGGTAATGGCCGCTGCGGCTCGCCTCGATGCCGTCGCGGCTGATCTCGGCGGCGATGCGCGCGGCCTCCAGGCTGAGGTTCTGCGCCAGCGCCGTCTGGACCCAATCGTCGACCACGGGCGGGTCGGGCGGGATCAGCGGCGTATCGGGCCCGGCATCGGCCAGGTCCGGGTAATACTCTCCGGTGATCTCGCGCAGGAACTCGCGCGCGACGGCGAGCGTGCGCTTGCCCTGGATCACGGTGGCCGTGGCGGAATCGAAGCTGGCCTGGGCCTCCTGTACGTCGGTGATGGCGGACAGGCCGACCTCGAAACGCTTCTCCGCCTGCTCCAGCTGGCGGCCGATCGCTTCCTTGGCGGCCTCGGCAGCCATGAGGGTCGCGCGAGCGTTCAGGATGTCGAAATAACGCCGCGACACCCGGGCCATCAGGTCCTGCTCGGCCGCGCGGAACTCCGCCTCGGCGCGCGCGAGCTGCTTGTCGGCCTGGCGCAGCGCGATCCACTGGTCCCAGCGGAACAGGGTCTGGGTCAGGCGCAACTGCCACTGGCGCAGCGGCTCGACATCCTGTTGGAAGCGCGTCGTCAGGGTCGCGATCTCGCCGCCCTCGAGGAGCTGCGTAAAGGTCTGCGAACCGGAGCGGTCCTGGTATTCGTAGCTGCCCGTGCCCTCGATCTGGGGCAACAGCGCGGCCCGGGCCTGGGGGCGAGCCTCGAGCGTCGCGAGGCGCACGGCGGCGGCCTCGCGCAGGGCTGGATCGCTGCGCAGGGCGTCGCGATACGCGTCCAGCAGGCCGACGGCATGGGCTTGCGGGGCGGCGAGCATGGCCATGGCGGCGAGCAGCACGGGCAGGCGGTACGGGTTCATCGGTCAATCCTTGCGGCTTTATCTCGGGGTCAAGGTGATATAGTGAGCTATATCACCATACCGCCGGCCTGGAGGCAAGTCCCGGCCGGCGGCATGGGATCAATATTGCGTCAACGAGGGGTCGAGTTGTTCAGACCAGGCGAGAATTCCTCCGGCGAGGTTCCAGACGTTCCGATACCCCTGTTGCTGGAGAAATCGCGCCACCGTGGCGCTGCGCCCGCCGCTCCGGCAGAGCACGACGATTTCCTGCTCCGGCGCAAGTTCGCCGAGCCGCGCGGGGATCTCGCCCATCGGGATGTGCAGCACGCCGTCCAGGCGCGCGATCGCGAGCTCCCAGCCCTCGCGGACGTCCAGCAACAGCGGCGCCGGGCCGGCCTCCGCGCGCGCCGCGTACTCCCTGGGGGTCATTTCTCTCAGCGTCAAAATACGAACTCCATGGGTGGCCGGGCATTTTCCAGCATCGGCAGGCAGGTTTCGAATACGTTCTCCGTGCGCCATCCGGATTCATCCACGCGCGTGATCCGGCGGGCCTGCATGATCGGCGGCTGCCCGGCGACGACGAACAACCGCCCGCCGACCGCCAGCAGGCGCTCGAGCGAGTCGGTCGGGCCGGGCAGCGAGCCGTTGACGCATATGACATCGAAGCGGCGGGGGAATTCCATCGACAGCCCGTCGCCCTCCAGCACCGTCGCGTTGTCGATGCCGAGCGCCGCGAGGTTGCGGCGCGCAGCGGCCGCGAGCTCTCCGTGCAGCTCGACGCCGGTGACGCTGGCGGTGAGCCGCCCGAGGCAGGCGGTCAGGTAACCGGTGCCGCTGCCGATCTCGAGGGCGTGCTCGTCCGGCTGCGGCAACAGGGCCTGCAGCGCGCGGCCCTGGATCTTCGGCGGCGCAAGTTGTTTGCCGTGCGCGAGCGGGATTTCCGTGTCGGCATAGGCGAGTTCGCGCCAGTCGGGCGGCACGAACCGTTCCCTGGGCAGCGATGCCATGACGCCAAGGACGCGCCCGTCGAGCACGTCCCAAGCCCGCAGCTGCTGGCTGACCATCTGTTCTCGAGCCGAGTCAAGGTGCATGGGTAAAGGCGCAGGCAGCGCCGCACGGCGGCGGAAGGCTGATCAGGTTAGTGGCTCCCGGAAGGTGTGACAAGCAAGTACGCCTGCATTATGGTGAATGGGCCGTTGAGGGCCGGCGGCCATAGGCTAAGCTCTGTAGCCTTGCGCAGTGCCTTGCCAGCGGCATCGTGGTACATCCGTTTTTTTAGTGTCCCGCCCGGGACACTACCTTGAATAGCCCAGGGAGCCGAATGAGCGCCAATCCCCGTGATGAACTCCGTGATCCCGCGCGTCTCGCCGATGCGGTGACACAGCCTTTTTCCGGCTCGGTGAAGTTCCATGTCGGCGGCAGCCGCGCGGACCTCCGGGTCGCCATGCGCGAAATCCGCCAGTCCGCCACGCCTGGCGTGGGCGGCCCGGAGCCGAACCCGGCCATCGTCGTCTACGACACGTCCGGGCCCTACACCGATCCCGACTACGACGTGGACCTGCTGGCCGGCCTGCCGGCGCTGCGCGCAGCCTGGATCGAGGAGCGCGGGGATTCTGCGCCGCTGCCGGGCCAGAGTTCGACGTTCGCGCAGGCCCGGGCGCAGGATCCGGAAGTGGCCGCGCTGACCTTCCCGTCGCGGCCCGTCGCCCGCCGCGCGGAACGCGGCCGCAACGTCACGCAGATGCACTATGCGCGGCGCGGCATCATCACGCCCGAGATGGAGTACGTGGCGCTGCGCGAGAATGCGCAGCTCGAGGAGCGCCGCGACGCCTATGCGGCCGCCGGCCTGCTGGCCCGGCACCCGGGCGAGGCCTTCGGCGCGCGCCTGCCGGGCGTCGTGACGCCGGAATTCGTACGCTCGGAGGTCGCCCTGGGCCGGGCCATCATTCCCAGCAACCTCAACCACCCGGAACTCGAGCCGATGATCATCGGCCGCAACTTCCGCGTGAAGGTCAACGCCAATATCGGCAACTCGGCCGTGACGTCCTCGATCGCGGAGGAAGTCGAGAAGCTCGTCTGGGCGATCCGCTGGGGCGCCGATACGGTGATGGACCTGTCCACCGGCAGGCACATCCACGAGACGCGCGAGTGGATCATTCGCAACTCACCCGTGCCGATCGGGACCGTGCCGATCTACCAGGCGCTGGAGAAGGTCGACGGGAGGGCCGAGAATCTCACGTGGGAGCTGTTCCGCGACACGCTCATCGAGCAGGCGGAACAGGGCGTCGACTACTTCACCATCCACGCCGGCGTGCGCCTGCCCTTCATTCCATTGACCGCGCGGCGGGTCACCGGGATCGTCTCGCGCGGCGGCTCGATCATGGCGAAGTGGTGCCTCGCGCACCACGAGGAGAATTTTCTCTACACCCGCTTCGACGAGATCTGCGAGATCATGGCCGCCTATGACGTGGCGTTCTCGCTGGGTGACGGGCTCCGGCCCGGCTGCATCGCCGACGCCAACGACGCGGCGCAGTTCGCGGAGCTCGAGACGCTCGGTGAGCTGACCCGCAAGGCCTGGGAGCATGATGTGCAGGTCATGATCGAGGGGCCCGGCCACGTGCCCATGCAGCTCATTCGCGAGAACATGGACAAGGAGCTGGCCGACTGCATGGAGGCGCCGTTCTACACGCTCGGGCCGCTGACGACCGACATCGCGCCGGGCTACGACCACATCACGTCGGCGATCGGCGCGGCCCAGATCGGCTGGTACGGCACCGCGATGCTCTGCTACGTAACGCCCAAGGAGCATCTTGGCCTGCCGGACCGCAAGGATGTCCGTGAGGGCATGATCGCCTACCGCATCGCGGCGCACGCCGCCGACCTGGCCAAGGGGCATCCCGGGGCGCAATTGCGCGATAATGCCTTGTCCAAGGCGCGTTTCGAGTTTCGCTGGGACGACCAGTTCAACCTGGGGCTCGACCCGGAGCGCGCCCGCGAGTACCACGACCAGACGTTGCCCAAGGAGGCGCACAAGCTGGCCCATTTCTGCTCGATGTGCGGCCCGCAATTCTGCTCGATGAAGATCACCCAGGAAGTCCGGGAATACGCGAGGTCCCGCGGCCTCGCGGAGCCGGCGGAGGCGATTCGCAGCGGCATGGAGGAAAAGTCGCTCGAATTCCGCAGCAACGCGGCGCGCGTTTACCGGCCGGGCTGAAGGAAACGGTGAGAGCGCTGCGATGCCATTGATCGAGACCCTGACGATTGCCATTGCCGCCGGGGCGCTCAGCTTCCTCGCTTTCATCCTGTGGCGCCGCCGGTCGGAGCCTCGCCAGGAAGGCGGCGGCCCGCTGCACATGTCCGCGGCCGGCGAGCAGCTGGCGTCGCGCCCCGGGCGGCACGACGACACGCCCGCGCGCAGGCCGGGTCCCGCCGGACCGCTGTCGCTGCTCGCGGACCAATCGCTGTTCCTGCGCCTCGCCGACCGGGTCACCGACGCGGTGTTGCTCCACGACGACGAGATCCACTACTCGAACCCGGCTGCCGATACCCTGCTGGCCGGGGGCGAACCGCTCGTGGGCCGGCGCCTCGCCGACATGGTGCAACCCGACCAGCAGGAGGCCCTCGAGGCCTGGCTGAACGCGCGCCGCGCCGGGCGCCAGTCCGTCGTGCAGCTCGGACTGCGGGACGCGCATGACCTGGTCCTGGAATGCGAGCTGGTGGGTTTCCCGGTGCCGTCCGACAGCGGCCTTGTCGGGACCGTGGTGCGCGCGACCCACGACGCCCTGCTCAAGGCGGCAAGGCAACAGGGCACGCGGATCGCGGAAGCTACGCTCGAGTCGATCGGCGAGGGTGTGATCACGACCGATATCCGCGGGCACATCGACTACGTGAACTCGGCCGCCGAGGCGCTGATCGGGTGCAAGCGCGACGTGGCGCAGGGACGGCGCCTCAGCGATCTCGCCACGTTCGTGGACGAATCCGACCGCCGGGCGCTCGGCGATCCGGTGGCCCGCTGTCTCGAGGAGCGCCGCCGGGTCGATCTCGGCCGCGGCGCGCTGCTCGTCGCCCGCGCCTCTGGCAACGAGTTCTCGGTCGAGCTGAAGGCCTCGCCGATCTACACCACGGGCAACGAGGCCAGTGGCTGCGTGATCGTGCTGCACGACGTCTCGGAGCTGCGCGGCATCACCCGCCAGATGTCCTACCAGGCGAGCCACGACCCCCTGACCGGGCTGGTGAACCGGCGGGAATTCGAGCGGCGCCTCGACGAGATCCTGAAGACCTGCCGCGCCGGGGGCACGGGGCACGTGCTCTGCTACCTCGACCTGGACCGGTTCAAGGCCGTCAACGACACGAGCGGACATACGGCCGGCGACAACATGCTGCGCGAGCTGGCCGGGATCCTGAAGGAGAAGATCCGCGATTCCGACGTGGTCGCCCGCGTCGGCGGCGACGAGTTCGGCATGCTGCTGATGGGCTGCCCCCTCGAGAAGGCGCGCCAGATTGCCGACGACGTGTGCGCGGCGATTCGCGACTACCGCTTCGTCTGGCGCGACAAGATCTACAGCGTCGGCGTCAGCATCGGCCTCGTGCAGATCGGGCCCGAGAGCGGCTCGATCGAGGACACGCTCAGCGCAGCGGATTCCGCCTGCTACGTCGCGAAGCAGCAGGGCCGCGGGCGCATCCACGTCTACTCGGCGCGGGACGAGGCGGTCGCACGGCAGCGCGGCGAGATCGTCTGGCTGCAACGCCTGCAGGCGGCCCTCAAGGAAAATCGCTTCGAACTCCACACGCAGCCGATCGTTGCCACGGGCGGCCGGCCCGACTCCGGCCCGGCCTGCGAGGTGCTTCTGCGGCTCCGGGACGCCGACGGCACGGAGAGCAAGCCGGGCGATTTCATGCAGGCAGCGGAGCGCTACCACCTCATGCCGAGCGTGGATCGCTGGGTTCTCCAGGCCACCTTCGCGGCGATCGGCGCGGGGGCGCTGAAGCTGCCGCCGGGACGCAGCGTGGCGGTGAACGTCTCGAGCCAGACCCTCGCCGACCCCCAGTTCCTGGAGTTCGTCGTCGAGTGCCTGGACCACTCCGGCGTGCAGCCCACGCAGGTCTGTTTCGAGCTGACGGAGTCGGCCGTGGCCGCGAACCTGGGCCATGCCGCCAGGTTCATTGCCGTGCTGCACGGGCTGGGATGCCAGTTCACGCTGGATGATTTCGGCAGCGGCCTGGGGTCCTTCGCGAACCTGAAGCACCTGTCGATGGACTACCTGAAGATCGACGGCGCCTTCATCCGCGGCCTGGGCGGCGACGACGTGAGCGTCGCGATGGTGAACGCGATGATCGAGCTGGCCCGCAGCCTCGGCATCAAGGTCATCGCGGAGCATGTCGAGACCGAGCAGGTCTTCGAAATGGTGCGGGCCCTCAAGGTCGATTTCGTCCAGGGCTACGCGGTCGGCCGCCCCAAGCCGCTGGGCCCACCGAGTGTGAACAGGCCCTAG
>JBLRWH010000018.1:14887-38014 GCA_047921395.1 Gammaproteobacteria bacterium | reverse complement strand
ATGAATCTGTAATGGAGCGCTGTTGTAATCTGTCCGTCACAATTGCGGATCCAGCCATGACAGCCAAGCAGATACTGATCGTCGAGGATGAAAAGCCGATTCGCGACATGATCGCGTTCGGGCTGCGGCGCGCGGGGTTCGAGGTGCGCGAGGCCGAGGATTGTCGCGCCGCGCGCATCCAGGTGGCGGACCGGTTGCCGGACCTGGTGCTGGTGGATTGGATGCTGCCCGACATGAGCGGCCTCGAACTCACGCGAATGATCAAGAAGGACCCGATCACTCGCGAGCTCCCGATCATCATGCTGACGGCGCGCGCCGAGGAGGAGGACAAGATCCGCGGCCTCGAGGGCGGCGCCGACGACTACATCACCAAGCCGTTCTCGCCGCGCGAGCTGCTCGCGCGCATCAAGGCGGTGCTCCGGCGGGGCGCGCCCGACGAGGACGAGGCGCCGATCGGCGCCGGCGGACTGGAGCTCAACGCGGCAAGCCACCGCGTGACAGCGGGCGGGGCGGTCGTGTCGCTGGGGCCGACCGAGTATCGCCTGCTGAAGTTCTTCATGACCCACCCGGACCGGGTCTACAGCCGCGGCCAGCTGCTGGACCGCGTCTGGGGCGGCAACGTCTACGTCGAGGAGCGTACCGTGGACGTGCATATCCGCCGGCTGCGCAAGGCGCTGGAGCCGTCGGGCTGCGACCGGCTCGTGCAGACGGTGCGCGGGGCGGGCTACCGCTTCTCCGAGCAGGTCGACGAGTGAAACCCGGGCCGTGGCCGTATGTCGTGGCGCGCCTCGGCGTGCTCGTCGGCGCCGCGGTCCTGCTCGGCTATTTTTTCGGCTATGCCTTCGCCTGGCTTTCGGCTGCGCTGCTCGGCTACCTGGGCTGGCATCTCTGGCACCTGTGGCAGCTGGAATCGTGGCTGCGGCGCAAGCTGGGCGAGCCGCCGCGCGATGCGGCCGGGCTGTGGGGCGGGGTGTTCGCGCAGCTGCATCGCATGCGGCTGCAGAGCCGGGCGCGCAAGAAGCGCCTGGCGCGGGTGCTGAAGGAGTTCCGCAAGTCGACGCAGGCATTGCCGGACGCCGGCGTCGTGCTGGACCTGAATCACAATATCGCGTGGCTGAACGATGCGGCAGTGCGCCTTTTCGGGCTGCGGCAGGAGGATCGCGGGCAACGCATCGAGAACCTGCTGCGGGCGCCCGAGTTTGCGGCATTCCTGCATGATGAAGCGCCCGGCCGGGTGCTGCGCATGGCCTCGCCCACGGACGAGAACGTGAAGCTGGCGCTGCAGGTGGTGCCGTATGGCGAGACGCAGCGCCTGCTGCTGGCCAAGGACATCACGCACGAGATGCGGCTCGAGACGGTGCGGCGCACGTTCGTGGCGAACGCCTCGCACGAGCTGCGCTCGCCACTGACCGTGATCAGCGGTTATCTCGATGCGCTCGCGGAGGATCCCGATCTCGCGGAGCACTGGCGCGGCCCGGTCGACGAGATGGTGCGGCAGTCGGAGCGCATGCGCCGGATCATCGAGGACCTGCTGACGCTGTCGCGGCTGGAGGCCTCGGCGCCGGAGGCGGAGCGCGAGTTCGTCGACGTGGCAGGGATGCTGGCGACGCTGCGCAAGGAGGCCTTGGCGCGCAAGGAGCGCCCGGCTGTGGTCGAGCTGGCGCTGGAGTCGGACGCGGGCCTGCTCGGCGTGGAATCGGAAATCTTCTCGGCTTTCGCCAACGTCGTGGGCAATGCGCTGAAGTACACCCCGGCGGAGGGCAGCGTGCACATCCGCTGGTACCTCGACGGCGACGCGCCCTGCCTGGCGGTCACGGACACGGGGGCCGGCATTCCGGCCGAGTCGATCCCGCGCCTGACCGAGCGCTTCTACCGCGTCGACAAGAGCCGCGACCGCGCCACTGGCGGCACGGGCCTCGGGCTCGCGATCGTCAAGCACGTCCTGCAGCGCCACGGCGCGCGCCTCGAGGTGCAGAGCCGGCTCGGCGAGGGCAGCACCTTCACCTGCCGCTTCCCCGCGAATCGGCTTGCCCATCGGGGACACTGCTGATTCGGCCGAACGGTGCCACTGCTCCCAGGGGAGCAGTGTCCCCCAGGGGCCGAATCAGCAGTGTCCCCAGTCGTGGAACGGATGCCGGACCAGGCTCGCGTTGAAGTAGCGCGGGTCGTCCGAGACTTCCCGGCCGAGCCAAGGCGGCCGCGCGAACGCTTCGTCCGGGTGCTCAAGCTCGATCTCGGCGATCACGAGACCGGTGTTCGCGCCCTCGAATTCGTCCACTTCCCAGCGGTGCCCGGCATGGCGGAGCGCGTAGCGCGTCTTCTCGATGAGCGGCCGGAGGCAGAGTTCGTCAAGCATCTGGTGGGCGTCGGCTGGCGGGATCGCGTACTCGAATTCCCGCCGCGCGAGCCTCGTCGTCAGGCCCTTCACGGTCAGCCAGGCCGCTTCCCCGGCGACGCGAACGCGCACCGTGCGCTCCTTGTCGAGCGAGAGATAGCCCTGCCGCAAGCGTCGGCCCTGAACGCCGTCCTTCCAGGCCGTGCCGACGACGAGAAACTTGCGCTCGATCTCGATGCCCATGGAAGCATGCGAGCACGACGCATCCGCGCGCACAATACGGTGAAGCCGCAGGCCGGTCGAGCGTGCAGCGCGTGTCGCGCCCTTGTCCCGGTAAGTGCGCGAGTGCGATCATGATGCCGTCCCCATCCCCCGGAGCCCGAGCCTGACCATGGAGCACCAGGACCTCAGCCACCACTGGTCGCGCCAGTTCAATGCCGAGCTCGAGGCCGTGCGCAACAGTGTCATGGCGATGGGCGGGCTCGTGGAGGAACAGCTGCGGCGCGCCGTCGAGGCGCTGGTGCGCGGTGACAGCGAGCTCGGCGAGCAGGTGGCGCGGGACGACTACAAGGTGAATCGCTTCGAGGTCTCGATCGACGAGGACTGCAGCCGGATCATCGCCCGGCGCCAGCCGACCGCGGGCGACCTGCGGCTGCTGATGGCGGTCGTGAAGACCATCACCGATCTCGAGCGGATCGGCGACGAGGCCGAGAAGATCGGCTACCTGGCGTCGCGCCTCGCCGCGCAGGAGCGGCCGATGGACAGCTACCAGGCCATCCAGCATCTCGCCGACCTCGTCGCGGGGATGCTCAACCGGGCGCTGGATGCGTTCGCGCGCATGGATCCGGAGGAGGCGATGCGCATCGTGCGCCAGGACGAGGTCGTCGATCGCGAGTACGAGGCGGTGTCACGCCAGGGAATCACGCTGATGATGGAGAATCCGCGCACCATCCGCAGGGTGCTCGACACCCTGTGGGCCGCGCGCGCGCTGGAGCGCATCGGTGACCATGCCAAGAATATCTGCGAATATGTCGTCTACATGGTGCGTGGCAAGGACATTCGCCACGTCAAGCTGGACGATCCGGAGCGACAGGCCAGGAATGAGTGACAAGAGCATGGGCGGCGGCCTGGACCGGCGCCTGATCAACGGCTTCGGCGCGCTCGCCTGCGGCGGGCTGCTGGGTTACGCGCTGTACGCGCAACATGTGCTGGGCCTCGAGCCCTGCCCGCTGTGCGTGTTCCAGCGCGTCGCGGTGCTGGCGCTGGGCTTCGTGTTGCTGGCGGCCTACGTCCACAACCCGGGGCGGACGGGGACGCGCATCTACGGCGGGCTCGCCATTCTCGCGGCGGGGGCGGGCATCGGCGTCGCGTGGCGCCAGCTCTGGCTGCAGAACCTCCCGCCCGACCAAGTGCCGGAATGTGGCCCGGGGTTCAACTTCATCATGGACGTCTTCCCTCTCTGGGAGGCGATCGGCATGGTGCTGAAGGGCTCCGGCGATTGCGCCAAGATCGACTGGACCTTCCTCGGGCTGAGCATGGCCGGCTGGGTCGTCATCTCGCTGGTGGGGCTCGCCTCGATCGCCGCCTGGAACAATTTCCGCCGCTGACCTCTGGGCAGTCGGGGGCCGTCACGGGCGTGGGCCGTCACGGGTCCCCTTCGCTCGCGAAACTTGGCAAGCTCGCTCAGTGGACCCGTAACGTCCCCCGCCTGTCACGCCAGCGCCGATTGCGGCGCCTGGTTCCGCTACGGCGGGATGGCTGCTGGCGTGGGCCGTCACGCCATCGCCGGTTGCAGCGCATGGTTCCGCTGTATTGGGGTGACTGCCAATGGCGGCGAACCTTCGCTCGTCGGCGCCATCAATGGGGCAGCCGGGACGGGACAACTGAGGCGCCACGACCACCGACGCGGCAGCGGGGGCAGGCCGCCACAGGTGCCAGGACCATCGACGCGGCAGCGGGGACGGGACGTCATAGGTCCGCTGAGCGAGCTTGCCAAGTTTCGCGAGCGAAGCGGACCTATGACGTCCCGTCCCCGCGGTCCCAGTCCCCGCGGTCACACGGCGCGTGGGGTCACAGCAACCGCCTCAGCAGCCCCAGGTACAGGTCCTTCAGCGGCTCCAGGTCCGCAATGCGCACGTGCTCGTCGATCTTGTGGATGCTTGCGTTGACGGGGCCGAGCTCGACGACCGCGGCACCGGTCGGGGCGATGAAGCGCCCGTCGGAGGTGCCGCCGCCGGTGGAGAGCTCCGGATCCACGCCGGCAATCTCGTGCACGAGCTCGCGCACGGCCTCGAGGAAGCGGCCGGGCGGCGTCAGGAACGGCCGGCCCGCGTCGCGCCACGCGATTCGGTAATCGAGACCGTGGCGGTCCATGATCTCGTGGATACGCGCCTGCAGGCCCTCGAAGGTCTGCTCAGTCGAGTAGCGGATGTTGAACTTCAGCTCGGCGGAGCCGGGGGTCACGTTGCGGAAGCCGGTGCCGGAGTGCAGGTTGGTCAGCTGGAAGCTGGTCGGCGGGAACGCGTCATTGCCGGCGTCCCATTCGAGCGTGACCAGTTCGGCCAGCACGGGCGCGAGCTTGTGCAGCGGATTGACCGCGGATTCGGGGTAGGCGACGTGGCCCTGCACGCCTTCGACCACCAGGTCACCGGACAGCGAGCCGCGGCGCCCGATGCGCAGCATGTCGCCGAGCCGCTCGCGGCTCGAGGGCTCGCCGACGAGGCACCAGTCGATCTTCTCGCCACGGGCCTCGAGCGCCTCGATGACAGCCCTGGTGCCGTCCTGGGCCGGGCCTTCCTCGTCGCTGGTGACCAGGAAGGCGATCGAGCCGGCGGGCTCGCGGCCGTCGGCCAGGAATTCTTCGCAGGCCACGACCATGGCGGCCAGGCTGGCCTTCATGTCGGCGGTGCCGCGGCCCCACAGGCAGCCGTCGCGCTCGGTGGGCACGAACGGCGGCGACGCCCAGGCCTCGGCCGGGCCGGTCGGGACGACGTCGGTGTGGCCCGCGAAGCAGAGCACGGGCCCGGTCTCGCCGCGGCGCGCCCAGAAGTTGTCGACCTCGCCGAAGCGCATCCGCTCGACCCGGAAACCGATCGCCTCGAGGCGCCGGATCATCAGTTCCTGGCAGCCGAGATCGTCCGGGGTGATGGACGGAAGCTCGACAAGAGACTTCGTTAATTCAAGAACTTGTGACAATGACTCAATCTCGATTATTCAAATGGTCGTGGGATGCGAGGCACGATTATGGAGTGTCCGGCGGCAATGTGACACCTCGGGCGGCATTGTCATATTCGTGTAACAGGCGGGGCTTAGGGTATGCCTCGTTCCCGGCGTGGCCGGACTTTGGATGAACACATGATTTCTTCAAGCGTACCCTCAAGGAGTCTACGAATGACCCGCAAGTTTCTCGCACTCGGTGCCGGGCTCGTCCTGTCCGCCTCGGCCTTCGGCCAGGCGCTGCAGGTGGATCCGGCCCTGCCGACCTATACCGCAACCTCCGGCGTCTCCGGCAACCTGAAGTCGATCGGCTCGGACACGCTGAACAATCTCATGGCTCTGTGGGCCGAGGGTTTCCGCTCGGTGTACCCGAACGTCCAGATCGAGATCGAGGGCAAGGGCTCGGGCACGGCGCCGCCCGCGCTGATCGGCGGCAACGCGCAGTTCGCGCCCATGTCCCGCCCCATGAAGTCCGCCGAGATCCAGGAGTTCGAGAAGCGCTACGGCTACCCGCCGACGCCGGTGCGCAGCGCGGTGGATGCGCTGGCCGTGTACGTGCACAAGGACAACCCGATCCAGTGCCTGTCGCTGGCGCAGGTCGACGCGATCTTCTCGAAGACCCGCAACGGCGGCTACTCGCAGAACATCACCACCTGGGGCGAGGTCGGCCTGACCGGCGAGTGGGCGAGCCGCCCGATCTCGATCTACGGCCGCAACTCCGCCTCCGGCACCTACGGCTACTTCAAGGAAGTCGCGCTGTTCAACGGCGACTACAAGGATGAAGTGAAGGAGCAGCCGGGTTCCTCGACGGTGGTCCAGGGCGTGGCCTCCGACATCGGCGGCATCGGCTACTCGGGCGTGGGCTACAAGACCGCCGACGTGCGCTCGGTGCCCCTGAAGACGGATGCCGACGGCGGGTGCTACGACGCGACGGCAGAGAACGCGGTGTCGGGCGACTACCCGATCGCGCGCTTCCTGTACGTCTACGTGAACAAGAACCCGAATGAGCCGCTCGACCCGGTGCGCGGCGAGTTCATCCGCTACGTGTACTCGAAGCAGGGCCAGGAGGCGGTCGTCCGCGACGGCTACTTCCCGGTGCTGAAGTCACTGGCTGACCAGGACCTCGCGGCCTTTGGCTTGAAGTAAAATCTTCCAGCGGTCCAACGTGCAGCGGTGCGGGCTGGTCCCGCACCGCTGTACCATTTAAGGGCGCCCGGCTTTTTCACCGGGCCGCATCTCAGGAAGCCTCCCAGGATGAACAAGGTGTCAGTGGAGAACAGCGGCGACGCGCACGCGTTTGCCGCGCACCGCCGCGACAAGAGCACCCGGAAATCGGTGCTGCTCGGCGACAAGGTCGCCAACTGGACGATCACGATCGGCGGGCTGCTGGTCATCGTCGCCGTCGTGACCATCATGCTGTTCCTGATCTCCGTGACCCTCCCGCTGGCGGGACGCGGCGAGCTCCGGGAGCACAACGTCTACACGCTCTCAACCTCGAAGCAAGTCGCCTGGCTCAACGCCGACGAGTACACGACCCTCGGCATCCGCGTGTCCGCGGACGGCGCCGTGAGCGCATTCCACATCCCGACCGGGACCTTCGTGTCCTCCGCCCAGCTCGACTTCCCCGATCGCGCCACGGCCGTCGCGGGGATCGTGACGCGCAACGAGGTCGCATTCGGTTTCGCCGACGGCACCGTGCGCTTCGGCGAGTTCGGCTTCGAGGTGAATATCGTCCGGCCCGACAGCCTGCCGCCGCAACGACATCCGCTGGGCGGTTCCGACAGCCTGGCCGGCGCGACCGTCTACCGGGAGCTGGCCACCGGCGATTACCGCGCCCTCTACCCCCGCTGGGAGGTGGCGCCCCCACAGAAGATTTCCGATGCTGGCATCGTCGCGCTCGACTATCGCATCGGCGGCACCGTGGAACGGCCGACACGGTCGTTCGTAACGGTCGACGCCGCCGGCGTGGCGCGCGTCTCACGTGCGGTCGTGCAGCGCAACCTGATGACGGGTGCGGAGACCGTGCGCCTGACCTCGAGCACGCTGCCGACCCTGCCGGCGGGAACCGTGGTGACGCGCGTGCTGATGGCCAGCGCCGCCGACCGGGTCATCATCGCGACGGACGACGGCACGCTGTATCGCTACGACGTGCGCAACTTCAGCGCGCCGGTGCTCGCGGAGACGACGCGCGCCTTCGACGGCAAGGTCGCGATCACCTCGATGGATTTCCTGAACGCGGAACACGCCATGGTGGTGGGCGGCTCCAACGGCGCCGTGGACGTGTTCTTCAGGCTGGAGCAGCCGGACGCGGACACGACCGACGGCTACCGCATGGTGCGGGCGCGCAGCCACGAGAACCAGGGCACGCCGATCACCGGGATCTCGGTCGCGCAACGCAAGAAGTCGCTGGTCACGCTCGGCGCCGACGGCAGCGCGTGGGTGCGCAACTCGACGGCCGACCGGACGCTGTTCAGGTTCCAGCGGCAGAGCGATCCGGACCTCCACGCGGCGATCATGTTGCTGCCGCGCATGGACGGCCTGCTGATGGTGGACAGCGCCGGCGCGGTGGATGCCTGGAACTTCTACTTCCCGCATGCCGAGACCACGCTCAGGAGCCTGTTCGGCAAGCTCTGGTACGAGGGTTATCCCGAGCCGACTTTCACCTGGCAGTCCTCATCCGGCACCGACGTGTTCGAGCCGAAGTATTCACTCGTGCCGCTGATCTTCGGCACGATCAAGGCGACCGTCTATGCCTTGCTGTTCGCGGTGCCGATCGCGCTGCTGGGCGCGATCTACACCTCCGAGTTCCTGCATAGGAAGGTGCGCGCGACCGTCAAGCCGGTGATGGAGATGATGGAGTCGCTGCCGACCGTCGTGCTCGGCTTCGTGGCGGCCCTGGTGCTCGCGCCGATCGTCGAAGAGTGGATCGCGGCGGTGCTGCTCACTTTCGTGTCCATCCCGATGGGCCTGATGCTGGGCGCCTACGCCTGGCAGATGCTGCCCCCGACCCTGGCGCTGCGGCTCGGCGGGATCCCGAAGTTCATTGCCATGACCGTGTCGATCTTTCTGTTCGGCTTCGTCGCCTACCGCCTGGGCCCGGCTTTCGAGCGCGCGCTGTTCTACGGCGATTTCAAGGCCTGGGTGAACGGCGACATGGGCACGGGGATGCCGTTCCTGTTCCTCATCGGCTTCCCGTTGTCCTTCATGCTCGTGACCTGGGGCTTCGGCCGCCTGTTCGGCCACCAGTGGCGCATGAAGCTCAGGGCGTGCCGCCGCGAGCAGGCCGGGCGGCTGGACTTCGGGCGCTGGGTGCTGTTCCTCGTGGCGGCCGGCGCGCTGTCGTGGAGCGTGGCGGGCCTGCTGACGCTCCTCGGTTACGATCCGCGCGGCGGCTTCATCGATACCTACTCGCAGCGCAATGCGCTGGTGGTCGGCTTCGTGATGGGCTTCGCGGTGATTCCGAACATCTACACCCTCGCCGAGGACGCCCTGAACTCCGTTCCCGCGCACCTGCGCGCGGCCTCGCTGGCGTCCGGCGCGACGCCCTGGCAGACGGCGATGTGGGTCATCCTGCCGGTGGCGGCGTCGGGGGTGTTCTCCGCGGTGATGATCGGCATGGGCCGGGCCGTGGGCGAGACCATGATCGTGGTCATGGCGGCCGGCAATACGCCCATTCTCGACTGGAACATCTTCTCGGGCCTGCGCACGCTTTCCGCCAACATCGCCGTCGAGCTGCCCGAGGCCGTCAAGGACGGCACGCTGTACCGCACGCTGTTTCTCGCGGCCCTGACGCTGTTCGTCATGACCTTCGTCATCAACACGCTTGCCGAGCTGGTGCGCCAGCGTTTCCGCAAGCGCGCGTTCCAGCTTTGAGCGGGGAGGACTGACCGCATGGCGACCACGACGGAATCCACCGGGCAGGCGCCGGCCCAGGCCGCCGCAAAGCGCTACGGCGTGCGCAAGTATTCCGCGGACTTGTCCGCGATCGGCGAGCCCTGGCTGTGGGGCCTGGGCGGGGCGCTGGCGCTCGGCATCATCCTGGTGGCCGGCTTCCTGGCCATGATCTTCTGGAACGGCGCGTCGACCTTCTGGCCCAAGCCGATCGAGGTGGTGACGCTCGCGGGCGGCTCGGTGGTGGCCGGCGAGCCGTCCCGCACCAGCTTCTACCGGGTGGGCGAAAACATTCGTGCGGGCCTGCCGGCCGAAGCGCTCGCCATGATCGACGCCAACGACGGTTTTGCGCGTCGCGTGCTGTACCGTTCGGCCAACTTCGACCTGTACGGCGACGACTTCCGTTGGGTCTCGGAGTACGAGGTCGCCTCGGTGGAGCGCCCGGCCGACTTTTTCCTGCTCGAGCGGCAGGAGTGGGGCCCGTTCGTCGGGCGCATCACCGGCCTCAAGCTCGGCGGCGAACCGCAGGACATGTCGAAGTTCGGCTATCGCGAACTGCAGCGGGCGCAGCAGTCTGCGCGTGAGCGCTTTCACGAGATCCGGCACATCGAGCAGAAGGACATTGGCGCGGTCAACTATCACATGGAGCGCGAGCGTCTCGCGCTGCGACGCGTGGAGCTGCGCCATGGCGCGGATGCGCCGCAATACCGCGAGCGGCAAGCCAGGGTGGCCACGCGTATCGCGCAGCTGGAGCAGGAGTTCGCGGTGCACCAGGCGCGCATCAGCGAGATTCGCCAGCGGGACCGGCTCGACGTGATCACGCTCCAGGAGGTCGGCGGGCGCACCAAAGAGCAGCTGCTGTCGGAGGTCGTGCGCCTGTATCCCGCCAACGACCTCAGCTTCTCGCAGAAGATCGGGATCTATTTCTCCCGCTGGCTGGAGTTCCTGACCTCCGAGCCGCGCGAGGCCAATACCGAGGGCGGCGTGCTGCCGGCGATTTTCGGCACCGTGGCGATGACGCTCATCATGGTCGTGATCGTCGCGCCCTTCGGCGTCATCACCGCGCTATACCTGCGCGAGTACGCCAAGCAGGGCAGGATCGTGTCCATCGTGCGCGTCTCCGTGAACAACCTTGCGGGCGTGCCCTCGATCGTGTTCGGCGTGTTCGGGCTCGGTTTCTTCGCCTACACGCTCGGCACCACGGTCGACCAGCTGTTCTACGCGGAGCGCCTGCCGAATCCGACCTTCGGCACCGGCGGGATCCTGTGGGCGGCGCTGACGCTCGCGCTCCTGACGGTGCCGGTGGTGATCGTCGCCTCCGAGGAGGCGCTGGCCGCGGTGCCGCGCTCGATGCGCGAGGGCTCGCTGGCCTGCGGCGCTTCGAAGTGGCAGACCATCCGGCGCGTCGTGCTGCCGCGCGCGATGCCGGGCATCATGACCGGGCTGATCCTCGCCATGGCACGCGGCGCCGGCGAGGTGGCGCCGCTGATGCTGGTGGGCGTGGTCAAGCTGGCGCCGATGCTGCCGGTGGACACCTTCTACCCCTTCCTGCACCTCGAGCGCAGCTTTATGCACCTCGGTTTCCACATCTTCGACGTCGGCTTCCAGTCGCGCAATTCCGAGGCCGGCAAGCCGATGGTGTTCGTCACCACCATGCTGCTACTGTTCCTGATCGTCGCGATGAATTCCACGGCGATCTACATCCGCAACAGGCTGAAGCGCAAGTTCGCCGTCGGCCAGTTCTGATCACGACCCCCGGAGCCCTGCTCATGAATGCGGTTGCAGAAAAAAAGTCCCTTGACCCGTCCACCGGCATGATCGAGCCGACGCGTTATCACGTCACCGCCTCGAAAGAGGGCGCGGCGCTCGACGTGCGCAGCTTCAACCTCTGGTACGGCGAGGCCCAGGCGCTGCACGACATCAACATGGAAATCCAGAAGGGCCTGGTGACGGCGCTGATCGGGCCCTCGGGCTGCGGCAAGTCGACGCTGCTGCGCTGCCTGAACCGGATGAACGACCTGGTCGACGACCTGAAGATCTCGGGCGAGATCATTGTCAACGACGAGAACATCTGCCGCCCCGCAATCGACGTGATCGCGCTGCGGAAGCGCATGGGCATGGTGTTCCAGAAGCCGAACCCCTTCGCCATGTCGATCTACGAGAACGTGGTCTACCCGCTGCGCGTCGACGGCGTCAGCAACCGCAAGATCCTCGATGAGACCTGCGAGCGGGCGCTGCGCGGCGCCGCGCTGTGGAACGAGGCCAAGGACCGGCTGCAGGAGTCCGCGCTCGGGCTCTCCGGCGGCCAGCAGCAGCGCCTGTGCATCGCGCGCGCCATTGCCTCGGATCCGGAAATCCTGCTCATGGACGAGCCGTGCTCGGCGCTCGACCCGATCGCGACCGCGAAGATTGAGGAGCTGATCGACGAGCTCAAGGGCCACTACACGATCGTGATCGTGACCCACAACATGCAGCAGGCCGCGCGCGTCTCGGACAACACCGCCTTCATGTACCTGGGCCGCCTGATCGAGTACGGCAACACGGATACCGTGTTCACTAATCCGCAGGCAAAGCGGACGAGCGACTATGTCACGGGGCGCTTCGGTTAACGCGAGCCGCTTGCTGGCCTGGATGCTGGCGGCTGGCGTCGCGCTGCTGGCGGCTGCGCCGGCCGTGGCCGCGCCGCGCAGTCACGCGGTGATCGCGGGGTCCTCGACCATGTTTCCGTTCGCGGTTGCCGTCGCCGAGCGCCAGTCCCGGCCGGGCCCGCTGGTGCTGCCGATCGGCAGCGGCGCCGGCATTGCGTGGTTCTGCGAGGGGCTGGGGCCGGACACGCCCGACATCGTGCTGGCCTCGCGGGCGATGACGCCCGAGGAGGCGAGCGCCTGCCGCGTCGCGGGGGTCGCGCCGCTGGAGACCATCGAGGTGGGCCACGACGGCATCGTGCTCGCGACCCGTCCGGACGACGTCCTGCGCGAGCTTGGGCTCGGCGAACTCTGGCTGGCGCTGGCGCAGCGCGTGCCCGATCCGGCGGGCGGCGCACCCTGGGTGCCCAATCCCTACCGCAACTGGAGCGAGATCCGCGCCGGGCTGCCGGACCGGGCGATTCGGGTGCTCGGCCCGCCGGCGACCTCCGGCACGCGCGACATTGTCGCGCGCCTCGTCATGCAGCCGGGCTGCGAGGCGGCGCTGGCGGCGCACCCGCGGCCGGAGATCGAGCGCGGCGGCTGCGGCCAGCTGCGCCGCGACGGCGCCTGGGTGGACGCGGGGGAGAACGACGACGGGCTCGTCGCGCGCCTGCAGGCGGACGCGCAGGCGCTCGGGCTGGTGGGCTACGGCGCGCTGGTGCGGAATCCCGGTCGCGTGGCGGCCGTCTGCCTGGACGGGAGCTGTCCCACGGTGGCCAGCATCGGCGCCGGGCGTTACCCGCTCGCGCGGCCGCTGTACCTGTATCTCAAGCCAGCGCATCGGGCCTTCGTCCCGGGGCTCGACGTCCTTGCAGCCGGCTTCTCCGACCCGCGGGCGCTCGCGCCGGGCGGGTTCCTGGCGCGTCTCGGGCTTGTGCCGGCGTCCGCGGGACCGGCCGCCGCGCCGACGACGGCCGGGATTTCGCCTGGCACCGCAGCCGTGGACGGCAAGCGCCTGGCGCAGTTCGTGGGCAGCGCGCTGTTGGTCGTGCTGCTGGCGCTCGCGGCCGGCCTGGCCCTGGTGCGCCGCGCGGCGCCCGTGCACGCGGGCCTGGAGCGCGCCGTCAGGTTCACGCTGCGCACCGGCGCGCTGGTCGCGGCCGCGGTGCTCGCGCTGATGCTGGCGGCGCTGCTCGTGCCGGCTAGCAAATTTTTCCTGCAGGTGTCGCCGCTGGCGTTTCTCGGTGGCACGCACTGGAGCCCGGAAAGCGCCATCCGCGCCTCGCAGGCGATCGGGGAGGGCGCCTTCGGCGTGCTTCCGGTCGTCCTCGGCAGCGTCATGGTGGCATTGATTGCGCTCGCGCTGGCGCTGCCGCTGGCGCTGGCCGCCGCGCTGCACGGTTTCGCGTGGGCGGGAACCCGGTACCGCCGTACCTGGCGCGTCGGCATCCGGCTCGCTGCGCTGGTGCCCGCGGTCGTCTACGGCCTGTTCGCCGCGCTCACGGTGGGGCCCGCAATGGCCGCCGGAGCCGCCGCGCTCGGCCTGCACGCCTCTGCGCAGAGCACGCTCGCGGCGGGCCTGGTCGTCGGCATCATGCTGCTGCCCGTGCTCGCGGTACGGCTTGGCGAGGCGCTCGACGCGGTCCCGTCGGCCGCGGCGGAGGCCGCGCTCGGGCTCGGCGCGACGCGCTGGGAGACGCTGCGCGACATCGTGCTGCCGGTGGCATCGCCCGGGCTCGGTGCGGCGGTGCTGCTGGCGGTCTCGCGGGCACTGGGGGAGACCGTGATCGTGCTGATGGCGGCCGGGCTCGTGGCCGCGTGGAGTCTCGACCCGCTCGGTGCGACCACGACCCTGACGGCGCAGATGGTGGCCCTCATGTCGGGGACCCATGCGCTCGACAACATCCGCACGCAGCTGCCTTTCGTGCTGGGGCTGCTGCTGGCGATCATCGTGCTGCCGCTCAATGCCTGGGCACTGCGTATCCTGCGGAGATCCGATGTCACCCCTGCGCCGATCTTCTGAGCTCGCTGCCGGGCGGCAGCGTCGCGAGCGCGCCATGCGCGGGCTTGCGCGTGCTGGTGCGGGGCTCGTGATCCTGCTGCTGTCACTGCCCCTGCTGGACCTGTTGCGGCGCGCGAGCGGCGGGTTCGAGTGGGCGATGTTCGTGCGCCCGGATTCGATCGATGCCGGCGTGGCGGGGATCCGCGGCAGCCTGCAGGCCTCGGCCTTCGCGCTGCTGCCCGTGTTGCTCGTCGCGACGCCGCTCGGGCTCGCGGTGGCGGTGTACCTGGAGGAGATCGCCGGGCGCGGTCGGGGCCCTGTGCTGGTCGACCACAGCCTGCGGCACCTGGCGCTGATGCCGCCGGTGGTGTACGGGCTGCTGGGTTTCGGCGGGCTGGTGGTCGTGCTCGGCCTGCCGGTCGGCACGCCGCTCCTCGCCGGCGCCGTGCTGGGCCTGGCGATGTTGCCGCGCATCGTGCTTGCAGGGCAGTTCGCGCTGCGCCAGGTCCCCGCGGGGGTGCGCGAGGCCGGCTACGCGATGGGCGCCTCGAGGTTGCAGGTGGTCGCCGCGCACGTGCTGCCGCGTGCGGCGCCGGCGATGTTCGGCGCGGCGTTCTCGATCCTGGCGCGCGCGCTCGGCGAGGCCGCGCCGCTGTTGCTGGTCGGCTTCGCGGCGTTTGCCGCCGGACGCCCCGGGGCGATCGACGAGCCCGGCATCCCGCTGCCGGTGCAGGTATTCCAATGGGGCGGCCTGCCCGATCCACTGTTCGCGGCCAAGGCCGCGGCGGCGGCGCTGGTGCTGGCCGTCGCGGTCGCGGCGCTCGGCATCGCGGGCGTGCTGCTCGAGCGGCGCGGGAGAGCGATGTGAACGCGCATCCCGATCCTGTCATCGAGTGTCGCGGGCTGTCCGTGTTTCGCGGCCACGCGCCGCTCGTCACTGGCATCGAGCTGGGCTTCGGGCGCAACGAGGTCACGGCCATCGTCGGTGCGCCCGGCGCCGGCAAGACGGCGCTGCTGAAGGCGCTGAACCGCATGGTCGACCTGGATACGGAAATGCGCACCGTCGGCCAGGTGCTGCTCGATGGCGAGGACGTGCGCGGCGCCGGCGTCGACGTGCTCGCGCTGCGGGCGCGCGTCGTGCTGGTCCCCGCGCGGCCCACGGCATTCCGCATGTCGGTGTTCGACAACGTTGCCTACGGCGCGCGTCTCCACGGGCTCGCTCGCGACCGTACGGAGCTCGAGCAGCGCGTGCGGGACAGCCTCTCGACCGCCGGGCTGTTCGACGAGGTGCGCGGGCAGCTCGCGGCCGCCTGCGACGGCCTCCGCCCGGAGCAGTTGCACCGGCTGTGCATCGCCCGCGCCCTGGCGCTCGAGCCGCAGGTGCTGTTATTCGAGGACCCGTGCCGCGGACTCGACCCGACGGCCGCGGCGCGGATCGAGGATCTCGTGCACCAGCTGTCCTCCCGCCAGAGCATCATTTTCACCGCGCAGTCCATGCAGATGGCGGGCCGCGTCGCGCAGCGCATCGCGTTCCTGCACGCGGGCCGCCTGGTCGAGGTGAATGCCGCCGACGAATTGTTGACCACGCCCCGGCAGCGACTGACCGAGGCCTATGTCACCGGCCGCGTCGCCTGAGCGACCGGCACACGAATCCACCAGGAGAGTAACGATCATGACTGAAATTCACACCGGCCATACCGTGCACAGTTTCGACCAGGACCTGAAGCGCCTGTCTGGCGTCTTGCTGGAAATGGGCGAGCTTGCCGTGCTGCAGGTCGGGGATGCCGCGCGCGCCCTGCTCGAGCGGGACGACGCGCTCGCCCGGCAGGTCGTCGCGCGCGAGAAGGATCTCAACGCACACGACACGCGCGGGGAGGAAATGGCCATCCAGGTCATCGCCAAGCGCCAGCCGATGGGCGTCGACCTGCGCTCCGTGATCGTCATGCTGAAGAGCTTCACGGAGCTGGAGCGGGTCGGGGACGAGGCGAAGAAGGTGGCCAAGATCGCGCGCCGCATGATGCTCGACGAGGTCGACCCGGTCGAGCTCTATCGCAACAATTTCATTCGCATGGCGACGGCGGCGGAAAACGCGCTGCAGAATGCGCTCAAGGCGCTGCGCGAACAGGACGCCGCGCTGGCCATCGAGGTGGCCGAGGGCGACAAGCTGCTGGACCTCGAGTACAAGGACGCGCTGCGCACCATCCACGAGGGCGTGACGGCGAAGCCGACGCTGTTGCCGGTAGCTGCCGAGGCGGTGCTGATCATCAAGGCCATCGAGCGCATCGGCGACCATGCCAAGAACATCGCCAAGCACGTGCTGTACCTGGTCGAGGGCCGCGACGTGCGGCATGTGAAGAGCAAGCGGCTTGCCGAGGAGCTCGGCCGCACCCCGAGCGAGTAGGAGGCGTCGTTTCGTATTACGT
Organism: Gammaproteobacteria bacterium; assembly: GCA_047921395.1. Lineage (GTDB taxonomy): Bacteria > Pseudomonadota > Gammaproteobacteria > Steroidobacterales > XN24 > XN24. The sequence continues at coordinate 21,520 of JBLRWH010000018.1, read as the reverse complement.
TAAGTCATCGATTGCGCAGGACTCTGCCCGCGAGACCCCTGTTGCAGCGGGCCTTGACAGGAAGCTTTTCTCCAAGGCAACGTCGGCGAGTCCGTACCAGCACGGGTCAGCCCTGGTGCGGCATAAATAAAGACGGCCGCAGGGATGGGGCTGTGCATATAAAGATTCACGTCACTCGTTTCAGGGGAGCCATCATGATTCGTGTAGCCATGTGTTTGGCGCGTGCGACTGCGCTCGCGCTTGCGGCCGCGCCGTTCGGCCTGCTTTCATCCGGCGCCAGCGCCGGCGACGTACAGGAACTCCAGCCCTTGTTGGCGCAGCCCGCCGCCGCGCCAACCGAAATGATCAACGAGAGCTCGAACCTCTGGTTCGTCGAGCTGCGCAGCCGTCCTGTGGCGGCCGGCGGCAACGCCGCGGACACCCGCCGCGACAGGGAGTCCTTCCGCGCCGCCGCCGCGGACGCCGGCGTGAAGTTCTCCGAGCGTTATGCGTTCGACCGCCTGTGGAACGGCCTGTCCGTCGAGGCCTCGGCGGCAGAGGCCGCCAAGCTGGCGCAGTTGTCCGGCGTCAAGGCGATCTACCCGGTGGCGCTGGTGTCCGTGCCCGACCACGTCGATCCCGGCTCGGCTGCCGACATGGCCACCGCACTTGCCATGAGCGGTTCGGATTTCGCCCAGAACGATCTCGGCCTGACCGGCCAAGGTATCCGCGTCGCCATCATGGACACGGGCATCGACTACAACCATCCCGACCTCGGCACGGGCTTTGGCCCGGGCTACCGCGTGGCCTACGGTTATGACCTGGTCGGCGACGACTTCGACGCCAACCCGAACAATCCGACCTACAATCCCATCGCGACGCCCGACCCGGACCCGATGGACTGTAACGGGCACGGCACGCACGTCGCAGGGATCACCGGCGCCAGCGCGGCCGCGCCCGGCGGCGTCACCGGCGTCGCGCCGGACGTGACCTTCGGCGCCTACCGGGTGTTCGGCTGCAACGGCTCGACCACCGCGGACATCATGATCGCCGCGATGGAACTGGCGCTGGACGACGGCATGCAGGTGCTGAACATGAGCATCGGCTCGTCCTTCCAGTGGCCGCAGTACCCGACCGCCGTGGCCGCCGACAACCTGGTGAACCAGGGCATGGTGGTGGTCGCCTCGATCGGCAACAGCGGCGCGAATGGCCTCTATGCGGCCGGCGCCCCCGGCCTCGGCGAGCACGTCATCGGCGTGGCATCGTTCGACAACACGCACGTGTCGCAGCCTTCCTTCACGATCTCGCCGGACGACACCGCGATCGGGTACAGCCCGGCGACCGCGGCGCCGCTGCCGCCGACCGAGGGCACGCTGCCCATGGCCCGGACCGGCACGATCGCCACCACGGACGATGGCTGCGCCCCGATCGGTGAGGACCTGAGCGGCCATGCTGTGCTGATCCGTCGCGGCACCTGCTCCTTCCACATCAAGGCGCTGAACGCCCAGGACGCCGGCGCGGCCGCGGTGGTGCTCTACAACAACTCGGCCGGGCGCTTCAGCCCGACGGTCGCGGGCACGACGCCGATCACCATCCCGGTGGTCGCGATCTCCGACGCCGAGGGCGTCCTGATCGACGGCCGCCTCGCGGCCGGACCCGTCGATATGACCTGGACCGACCAGCAGCTGTTGTCCGTCAATCCGAGCGGCGGGCTGATCTCCTCGTTCAGTTCCTACGGCCTGTCGCCGGACCTGGCGCTGAAGCCGGACATCGGCGCACCGGGCGGACTGATCCGCTCGACCTACCCGCTGGCCCAGGGCGGCTACGCCACCATCAGCGGCACCTCGATGGCCTCGCCGCACGTGGCGGGCGTCGTCGCGCTGCTGCTCGAGGCGCGGCCGGACACGGCGGCCCACGCGGTGCGCGACATCCTGCAGAACAGCGCCGACCCGAAGAACTGGTGGGGCAACCCACCACTCGGTTTCCTCGACCAGGTCCACCGCCAGGGCGCCGGCATGGTCGATGCGCCGGGTGCGATCCTGTCGTCGGCCACGGTGACGCCGGCCAAGCTGTCTCTCGGGGAGAGCGAGGCGGGACCGTACACCGCCACGCTGACGATCCACAACCACGGCATGTCGGCCCAGACCTTCGACTTCGGACACGCGCCCGCGTTGTCCACCGGCCCGAACACCTTCACCCCGGGTGCCGCCACAGGTTTCGCTGGCGTGACCTTCAGCGCCCCGAGCGTCGCGGTGCCGGCAGGCGGCTCGGCGACGGTGGACGTCACCATCACGGCCAATGCGGGACTCGCCGACCTGAGCCAGTACGGCGGCTACATCGTGCTGACCGACGCCGATCCGGCCAGCGACGTGGTCTACCGGGTACCGTATGCCGGCCTGAAGGGCGACTACCAGTCGAAGATCGTGCTGGCGCCGACGGCCAATGCCTTCCCGCGCGTCGGGATGAATGTCGGCGGCGGATCGTTCGCACTCCTCCCGGATGACGCGCTGACGTTCTCCATGCAGGACGGAGAGATCCCGAGCGTCCTGGTGCACTTCGACCACCATGCCCGTTACATGGAAATGAACATCCGTCATGCGGGCACCGGCGCACCCGTGCACCCGGTGTTCCACAAGACCAACGTGTTCGAGTACCTGCCGCGCAACAGCACGGCCGGGGGCTTCTTCGCCTTCGACTGGGACGGCTCACGCCTGCACAGCAACGGCAGGAAGTGGGAGAAGACCCAGGCCGTCGCCAACGGGGACTACGTGATCGAGTTGCGGGTCCTGAAAGCGCTCGGCGATCCGGCCAACCCGGATCACTGGGAGACCTGGACGTCGCCGGTGATCACCGTCGCCCGTCCGACGGTGCACCCGGGCCAGGGACCGATCGTCCCGCGCGGCCGGAAGTAATCCGGGGCCACACCACGAGGGCCGGCAGCATTGGCTGCCGGCCCTTTTTCTGGGTTTTTCGCAGATTGGTGTGAAGGCTGTGGAGTGACGGGCGGCCCACTGAAGAACGCGCGTCGTAATCCTGCCTGTCTATCTTCTCCGCGCCTCTGCCTCTCTGCGTCTCCGCGCGAGCCGATTTTCTCGCCAAAGTGCGATGAACCTTTTTTTGACTACCCACTGCGAGATTGCCGCATGACTTTCTCCCTCACCCAGGCCCTGGACGGGCTGTCCCATGACGCCGACTGGGTCGGCGTACGACACTACCGCGAGCAGACCGCGTTCCGCATGGCGCGCAACGGCGCGCTCAGCAGGAACACCACCCAGACCCAGGACGGGATCATGGTGGAGGTGCTGAAGGACGGGCAGTTCGCCTACGTGGGCACCAGCGACCTGAGCCAGGCGGGCGTGCAGGCCGCCTGCGAGCGGGCGACGGCGCTCTGCCGCAAGGCGAAACGCCTGAACCTTTTCCCCTTCGACACCTCGGTCCGGCCCGACGAGTCAGGCGACTATGCCTCGCCGGCGAATCAGCCGCTCGAGGCGCTGTCGCCGCGGGAAATCCAGGCGCGCCTGATCGAGCTGACGAAAATCCTCAAGGCGCACGAGCACATCATCGAGGCCTCGGCCTGGGCGATGCTGACGCAGACGCGGATCGCGTTCGCCAGCACCAGCGGGGCGCGCTGGGAGCAGGACTTCAGCATCGTCACCCGCGACCTGATTGCCACCGCGAAGGAGGGCGCCGAGATCCAGCGCCGCTCGCTGGGCATGCAGGGACGCCAGTGGGGCGCGGAGGCGCTCGATCTCGATGCGCTCAGCGTGGAGGCGACGCGCATCCGGGAGCAGGCCGTCGAGCTGCTCTCGGCCGCGGAGTGCCCGACGGAGCGCACCGATCTCATCCTCATGCCGGACCAGCTCTACCTGCAGGTGCACGAGTCCATCGGCCACCCGCTGGAGCTCGATCGCATCCTGGGCGACGAGCGCAACTATGCCGGCTGGAGCTTCGTCTCCCCGGAGGATTTCGGCACGCTGCGCTATGGCGCGGACATCCTCAACGTGAGCTTCGACCCGACGCTCCCGGGGGAGATGGCGTCGTACGCCTTCGACGACAACGGGGTGCGGGCCAGGAAGGAGCTGCTGATCGAGAACGGCATCCTGAAGCGCGCCATCGGCGGCATCGAGAGCCAGGCGCGTTCCGGCCTCCCGGGCGTGAGCTGCGCACGCTCCGCCTCCTGGAACCGCCCGCCGCTCGATCGCATGGCGAACATCAACATCGAGCCGGGGGAGGCGAGCCTGGACGACATCATCGCCTCCACCGAGCGGGGCATCCTGATGCAGACGAACCGCTCCTGGTCGATCGACGACTACCGCAACAAGTTCCAGTTCGGTTGTGAGTACGCCCAGCTCGTCGAGGACGGGGCCGTTACGGGGACGCTGAAGAATCCCAACTATCGCGGCGCCACCGTGCCCTTCTGGAACAGCCTGTCGCATGTCGGCGACGGGGCCACGTTCGAGCTCTGGGGCTCGCCCTATTGCGGCAAGGCCGAACCGAACCAGGCGATCCGCGTGGGCCACGCCATCCCGGCCTGTAAGTTCCGCGGCATCGAAGTGTTCGGAGGCGCCCAGTGAGCGACTGGGAGCCGGTCTTCGACGAGGCCGTCGAGCTGGCCTTCGCCCAACTGCGTCCGGGCGAGGTGCTGAACCTGAACTTCTGCGCCGAGGACACGAGTTTCCTGCGCTTCAATCGCTCGCGCGTGCGGCAGGCCTCCGCGGTGGAGCAGGCGACCCTCGAGCTCGAGCTGGTCCTCGGGCCGAAGCACGAGTCCCACGTCATCAACCTGTCGCCCAACCGCGCACTCAACCGGGCCGCCGTGCTGGACGCACTCGGCACGCTTAAGGCCGTGGTCCCGACCCTGCCGGACGATCCCTACATCAGCCCGGTCGAGAACCACGGCGCCAGCCGGGTGGTGAACTCAGGGACGCTGCCTTCGCCGGACGACGTGCTGGAGTTCGTCGCCGCCGAGCTGCAGGACATCGATCTCGCCGGGATCTTCGTCTCGGGCCCGGTGCGCCGGGCGAACGCTAACTCGCTGGGCCAGCGGCACTGGTTCTCCGCCGAGTCCTTCGTGTTCGATTACTCGCTCTATTCGGCCAAGCAGAAGGCGGTCAAGGGCGCCTACGGCGGCGCGCACTTCGACCCGGCCGAGCTGCGGGCCGTGATCGGCGAATCGGTGCAGGCGCTCAAGGTCATGGACCGGGAACGGAAGGTGCTCGCCCCGGGTAAGTACCGCTGCTACCTGGCGCCGGCAGCGGTGCAGGAGATCATGGGCATGCTGAGCTGGCACGCGCTCTCGGCCGGAGCCTACCGGCGCGGCGAATGCAGCCTGATGGAACTGGTCGACAAGACCCGCACGCTCAGCCCGAAGTTCAACCTGGACGAGGACTATTCGCTCGGCCTGGCGCCGCGCTTCAACGAGCGCGGCGAGGTGTTCGCGGAGAAGCTGCCGCTGATCCAGCGCGGCATCCTGAAGAACCTGTTCATCAGCGCCCAGACGCAGAAGGAATACGGACTCGAGTCGAACTTCGCCAGCGAGGACGAGGCCCCGCGCAGCCCGGTGATCGGCACGGGGGCGCTTGCGCGCGAAGACATCCTCCGTGAGCTCGGCACCGGGCTCTACCTGTCCAACCTGCACTACCTCAACTGGTCGGACAAGACCAGGGGGCGGATCACGGGGATGACACGCTTCGGCTGCCTGTGGGTCGAGGACGGCGAGATCGTCGGCCCGATCGCCGACCTGCGCTTCGACGAGACGCTGTACCACATCTTCGGCACGGGCCTGCTCGAGCTCACGGACTTTGCGGAGTCGGACGTGGAAGTCATGACCTACGACCAGCGCCACGTCGGGGGGAAGCGCGCGCCCGGGATGCTCGTCCGGGACATGAGCTTCACGCTTTAGGGCAGCGCGGCTTCGCCTTCCAGCCATGACTGTTCGCGCTGCCGCGTGAACTGGCCCACGTAGAGCGCGTGGTAGCGGCCGCGGCGGAGCATCAGCTCGGCGTGCGTGCCCTGCTCGACGACCCGCCCAGCGTCGATGACCAGGATCAGGTCGACAGCCGGCTGCCGCGCTCGCCGACGTCGAAGTGGTAGCCGTCCTCGAGTTCGCTGATGAAGTCGTGGGCGTTGACGAGCCGGGCCGCGGCGACGATTTCCGCGTCGGTCGCATCCAGCCGGCCGTAACGGATGTTCTCGCGCACCGAGCCGGAGAACAGCACCGGCGACTGCAGCACGATGCCGAAGTTGGACTGCCACCATTGCAGCGCGCGCTCGCGGTACTCCACGCCGTCGATCACGATCTGCGGCACCAGCGGCGCCAGGTACAGGAAACAGGAGGCGACGACCAGCGCGAGGATCGCAGCCGCATATCGCGCCCGCTGGCCGGCCAGCAGCATCCAGAACAGCTTGAATCGATTCGTCTGCGCCTTCATACGATCTCCGTCAGCACGCGCTGGCCGGCTGTCAGTCCGCGCGGCGCCGGGGGCGTCTCATGCGGCAGGGAACGCGGGCTTGACGTATCGGAATTCCGGCACAAAAAAGCCCGCTCTGGACTGGAGCGGGCCTGGTCAGCAGTCACTGCATGCAGCGCAGTCGATTACCCGCGTGAAGCCTCTCCAGGGTTCAGGTTTTCAAGTCGGGTCATCAGCATGGGTC
>JBLRWH010000018.1:0-14787 GCA_047921395.1 Gammaproteobacteria bacterium | reverse complement strand
CCGACGCGCGAGCTGGCCGACCAGGTCAGCCGCGAGATCCGGCGCCTGGCGCGCTTCATTCCCAACGTGAAGGTGCTCACGCTGTGCGGCGGCGTGCCGCTGCGCCCGCACCTGGCCTCGCTGGCGCACGAGCCGCACATCGTCGTCGGCACGCCCGGGCGGCTGCTCGAGCTGATGGAAAAGGGCGCGCTGCCGCTGCAGTCGCTCAAGGCGCTGGTGCTGGACGAGGCCGACCGCATGCTCGACATGGGGTTCGCCGAGGCCATCGGCGAGATCATCGAGCGGCTGCCGCCGTCGCGCCAGACGCTGCTGTTTTCCGCGACCATTCCGGCGCCGATCCGCGAGATCAGCCGGCGGCTGCAGCGCGAGCCGCTGGAGATCACGGTCGCCGGCGACCCGGAGGAGGCGCTGATCGAGCAGGTGTTCTTCGAGGTGGCGCCGGAACAGAAACTCGCCGCGCTGGCGGCGCTGCTGTACCAGTACCGTCCGGAGTCGGCCGTGGTGTTCTGCAACACCCGGCAGGATGTGCGCGCGGTGGCCAGGGAGCTGGCGGCCCGGCGTTTCCAGGTCCTGGCGCTGCACGGCGAGCTGGACCAGCGCGAGCGCGAGGAGATGCTCGTGCGCTTCGCGAATCGCAGCTGCACGGTGCTGGTGGCCTCCGATGTCGCGGCCCGCGGGCTCGACATCGCGGACCTGCCGATGGTGGTCAATTACGACATCGCCAACGATCCCGACACGCACCTGCATCGCATCGGTCGCACCGGCCGCGCGGGGCGGCGCGGCCTGGCGCTGAGCCTGTGCACGCCGCGCGAGGTCGCGCGCGCCAACGTCCTCGAGGACCGGCTGGGAGCGCCCCTGGCGTGGGGCAAGCTGGCCGCGCCGGGGGCCGCGGAGGCGCCGCTGGTGGCGCCGTTCGTCACGCTCGCGGTCGATGCCGGGCGGCAGGACAAGCTGCGGCCCGGCGACCTGCTCGGCGCGCTCACCGGCGAGGCGGGGCTGCCCGCAACCGCCGTCGGCAAGATCGACGTGTTCCCGACCCGCACCTACGTCGCCATCGCCCGCGAGCGCCACCAGCAGGCGCTGGAGCGCCTCCGGGCCGGCAGGATCAAGGGCCGGAATTTCCGCGTTCGCAGGATGTAGGCGCTGACAGGCCCTAGTCGTCGGGCCCGGGCGTGCCGCGTCTTTGCTTGATCGCGCCCCGATGCTGCTTCGCCGCGAGCCGCCGCTTCTTCGAGGCCTGCGTGGGACGGGTCGGGATGCGCTTGCGCGGCTCGTGGTGTGCGCGCTCGATCAGCGCGGCGAGGCGCTCGCGCGCGTCCTCCCGGTTGCGGTGCTGGCTGCGGAAGCGCCGGGCATCGATGGTAATCACGCCGGCGGAGTCGGCGCGGCTGCCGGCGAGTTTCAGCAGGCGGGCCTTCACCGCCTCGTCGAGGAAGGACGAGGCCGGCACGTCGAAACTGAGCTGCACCCCGGACTCGGTGCGATTCACGTGCTGCCCGCCCGGACCGCCGGTCAGGATGAACTTCTCTGACAGCTCGCTTTCCGGCGGCCAGAACCGTGACCGGGGCTTGTCGTCGACAGTGTCCATCAGACCAGCTCGATGCGGGCCACGTCGATGTCGGCCTCGAAGGCTTCCCCGTAGGCCACGACCGCCAGTGATTTCAGCGCGCGCACGTCCAGGGCGCGCGAGGTCGAGACGCCCTCGAAGGCATCGAAGGGCACGAACGGGTCCCGCCAGTCCGGCTGCACATCGATGCGGGCCCGGTAGTACTGCCAGGGCATCCAGTTATGGCGCGTGCGCAGGTGGAGGTAATAGGGCCCGGGCCGCCCCCGCACCCGGAGGCCGATGCCCTGCCACGCGCTCGCGTCGAACAGGCCGCCGTCGGGATCCAGCGGCAGGCGCGCCTGGATGAAGCCGCCCCGGTTCTCAAGCCGGACCTGGCCGCGCATGTTCAGCACCGGGCCGTCATCGTCGTCCCGGCGCTGGATTTCCATGTCGGACTTGCCGCCCATGACGCGGTCGGTGAAGCCCTGCCAGGTCGTCCCCAGCGCCGAGGCGCCATCGGTCGCGCTGAAATCGTCCACGAGCAATCTGTCATGCATTCGCTCATGATACCGCCGTCGAGGGCGGCCGGGTCTTGGGCCAGCCCCCGGCTCGTCCCGGAGAAGTTGGCGACAGCAGGTGAGCGATGACATTTGAACTGAACACCGACAGGCTTCGGATCCGGCCCTGGGTCGAGTCCGACCGGCCGGCCCTGGAGCGCATGGTTCGCGATCCCGAAATGATGCGTTACATCACGCGCGGCCGGACCTGGTCGGACGAAGAGGTCGACCGGATCCTGGAGCGCCAGGCGCGCCACCTGGAGAAGTATGGCGCGTGTTTCGGTGCAGTCGTGCTGGCGGAGAGCGGCGAGGTCATCGGCCTGGCGGGGCTGCAGCCGCACGACGACGGCCAGTTCGAGCTGGGCTGGTGGATCTGGAAGGCGTACTGGGGGTACGGCTACGCGACCGAGGCGGCCAGGGCGCTGGTGGCCTACGCGCGCGACGTGATGGGCCTGGCGCGCCTGGTGGCGGTCATCGATCCGCCCAACATCGCCTCTCGCCGGGTGGCGGAGAAGATCGGCATGCAGCTCGAATGCACCAAGAGCGCGCGGGATACCATCGCGACGCGGGAAGACATGCCGATCGCCTACTACGGCCTGTCCGACCTGTCGAAGCGCTAGTGTGAGGGGGTTGTCGTCCGGCCAGAAGGGAGGTCAGGCCATGCAACCGGTACTCGAGCAACTCCTGCATTTCGCGACGCTCGCCCCCTCGGGCCACAACACCCAGCCATGGCAGTTCTCCACGGACCGGGACACGGTGCGTACGTTCGACACCTCCGAACCGGAGATCGAGCCGATCATCGGCTTCGTGCGGGAGGGCAACATCGCCCAGTTCAAGGACACGGGCTTCGTCGAGGAGCTCGTGTCCTGGATCCGGTTCACGAAGCGGGATGCGCGCGAGCGCCGCGACGGACTCGCGGCCGAGGCGCTTGGCTTCCCACAGGCCCCGCGCTGCCTCGGCCGCTGGATCATGGCGACTCGCCGGATCGCATGCGCGCCGCTAGGCGCCGGCCTTTTTCACCTTGTATCTCGCCCAGGACTCCTCGAACAGGGTGGCCATCAGGTCATCGACGGGCTTCAGCCAGAGCAGGTGCCTGAGGGCGTCGAGCTTTCGGGGCACGCCGACGGCCATGCTGCGCAGGGCCAGGGAGTACCCCGAGCTGAGGTAATGCACGTAATGCCAGTAGCCGGACGGCATGAACAGCGTCTGCCCATGGCTCAGGTCACACCGGTAGCCCTGCAGGCCCGAGGCGCGGGGAAACTTCTCGTAATCGGGTCGACGGACGTTGATGTTGCTGTGCGAGCTGAAGGGCTGCCGATGCAGGTTGCGGGATTGATCGGGGGCGAACAGCCAGATCCGCTTGGCGCCCTGGAACTGGCTCAGGAATACGTTCGAGAAATCGAGGTCGTAGTGGATGCGGACATCGGCATCCTTGCGCCCGAAGAACATGAACGGCTGGGATTTCAGCCAGCCACGCGCGAACGCCGGGAAACTAAAGTCCTCGCGCAGTTGCGGGCAGTGCTTGATCAGGTTGAACAGGAACAGGCGGTAGGCCTTGCCGTCGTCCGGTCCATCGAGGCTGTCCAGGTACTCGGCGAAGGACATGAGCGCCTGCGGCGTGCGCGAAATTCGCGTGGGGTCGTGTTTCTCCCAGCTGCCATAGACATTGACGGGCACATGGCCGGCGAGCCTGCGCAGGTAATCGAGATTCCACTTCTCCCGCGCCGGCCAGTCCTGCATGAAATTGCCCAGGACCACCGGCTTCTGGGGCAGGTAGTACTGCTGGATGAATTCGCCGGGGGAGAGATCGTTCCGGCACTCGAGGGTCTGGAGTTGCATGAAAATTCCCGCTGGAGGGCCGCGGCCGGCTCAGCCTTCGACCACCGGGTTCCGGAGCGTGCCGACGTTTTCCACCTCGACCTCCACCACGTCGCCGTGGCTTAGGAACACGGGGGGCGTGCGCGCGGCCCCGACGCCCGCCGGGGTGCCGGTGAGAATGACGGTGCCGGCGAGCAGCGTCGTGCCGCGCGACAGTTCCGCGATGAGCGTGCCAATGGGAAAGAGCATCAGCGCCGTGTTGCTCTGTTGCATCAGGACGCCGTTGACTCTCGTGCGGATGGCGAGGGACTGCGGGTCGCCGACCTCGGCTGCGGGCACGATGCGGCCGAGCGGACAAAAGGTGTCGAAGCTCTTGCCGCGACAGAACTGGCCGCCGCTGCCTTCCTTCTGCCACCAGCGGGCGCTGACGTCATTGGCGCAGGCATAGCCGCGCACCACGGCGAGGGCGTCCGCAGGCCGGACGTCGCGACAATCGCGATCGATCACGACCGCCAGCTCGCCTTCGAAATCGACCTGCGGTCCGTGCTCGCGACAGATCGGCGGAATCAAGATCGCCTCGCCGTCGCCCACGACAGACGCCGGGTTCTTCATGAACACGACGGGCTGTGTCGGTATGGCACCGCCCATTTCGGCGGCGTGTGCGGCGTAATTGCGCCCGATGGCGATGATGGACGGGGGGAACGAACGTGGCACGAAGCAGGCCTCCAGGCGCGGTAGCACGAGTATCGCGATGGGTGTTTCACCGGGTCAAGCCGGCTTGCCGGCAGGGACTCGGCCAGGTTCCTCAATCCGGCTGCAGCGGGAGCGTGCGCGTGTCGCCGCGTGGCGAGCGCCGGGGCAGGGTCGCCGCCAGCCCGCGCACAAGCTTCTCGGCGCTGGCGCGGTAGGTGGTCAATTTGCCGCCGAGCACGCTGACCAGTCGCGGCCGTTCAGCGCGGTCGGCCTGCAGCACCGTTTCGCGGGAGCGACCGAACGCGCTCTGCGCGGCCTTGGGCAGCACCCGCAGCCCGGCAAACTCGCCGATCGCTTCGCAACCGCGCCAGTGGGGGAAGTAGTGCTCGACGACTTCGCGCAGGTAGGCACACTCCGCGGGCGTCGGCGCGACGGCATCGGGCGCCTCTTCATGCAGGGCCTCGGTCGTGCCGACCAAGGTGCAATCGCCATGCGGCAACGCGAACACCGCGCGGCCGTCCTGTGGCGCTTCCATGTAATAGGCGCCGCGCTCGAGCGGCCCCGGCAGGGCGAGGTGCGTGCCCCGCACCAGGTCCACGGCCGGCGCGGGGAGTCGCGGCTCGACCTGCGACAGCACTTCCGCGGCCCAGGGGCCGGCGGCATTGACGAGCACGCGGGCGCGGCACGAGATCCGGCGTCCTGCATGCCAGTACTCGACGCTGCAGCCATCGTCCTCGAGCCTGGCGCCGGAAAAGCGCGCGGGCATGGCCAGCTCCGCGCCCAGGGACTGGGCCGAACACATCACCGCCCGGGTCAGCGCGGCGTCGTCCGTCTGGGCGTCCTGGTAGCGAAATACTGCGGCCAGCGCATCGGTCCTCAAGCCATCCAGCGAGCCCCAGGCCGCGCGCGGCAGGCTGGCATAACGAGCCTCCGGCCCCATCCCGGCCAGCAAGGCGTACAGGCTGAGCCCGGCGCGAATCTGCCAGGAACGCCGGCGGGTGTCCGGATAAATCGGGATGTGGAACGGCACGAGCCGCACGAGGTCCGGCGCGATGGCCAGCAGGGTGGCGCGTTCACGCAGGCTTTCCCGCACGAGGCGGAACTGCCCGCTCTCGAGATACCGCAGGCCGCCGTGGATCAGCTTGCTGGACCGGCTGGAACTGCCGTTGGCCAGGCCGGTTTTTTCCAGCACCAGCACTCGGTAACCGGCCGCGGCGGCAGCCTGGGCGACGCCCGCGCCATGAATGCCGCCACCGATGATGACCAGGTCGTAATCCATTGCGCGGGCTCTGCAGGTTCCGAAGAGGGAAATGTTCCGTCCCGGACTAAGACCCACCCTGTGCCGAGAAAGTTACGGCCGGCGCTGTGTCAGGTCCTGAGTGAACAGGCCCTAGGCGGGCTGGCTCGCCGGTTCTCCGCCGGGGCCCCGCCGCCGCTCGAGCTCGGCGCGAACCTCGTGGGCTTTCTCCTCGGTGATCGAGAAGGTGTAGATCGCCCAGATCGCGATGCCCGAGGCGGCGCAGGGAATGAAGGCGTCGAACAGGCGCATCAGGTAGATCGTCCGTTCCGCCTGGTCTCCGCCGAGCGCCACGTCGAACCCTGTGGCGTTCAGCAGGAACCCGCCGGCCGCGAGCGCCGCGGCCATGCCGAGCTTGACCACCCACCAGAAGATCGAGCCGTACATGCCTTCGCGCCGCTCGTGCGTGTTCAGCTCGTCGGCGTCGACCACGTCCGCGATCATGGAAGGCATCAGCGTGAACAGGCCGCCCAGCCCGAACGCCATCAGGGGCGCCGGAATCAGCAGCATCCACGGCACCTCGGGGTTGTAGCAGAACCACTTCAGCGCGTAGCCCACCATGGAAATGCCGGTGGCGAGGAAGAACGTGCGCCGCTTGCCGAGCCGGGTGCCGATCCAGGTCACGAAGATGATCACGAGGAAGGTCGAGATCGCGCCCAGCGTGCCGGAATAGCCCGCATACCTGGCGCCCTCGACGGTGTCGCCGCCGAACACGTAATAAATGATGACGTAGAACTGGAACGACGCGATCAGCATGAAGCCGTTGAAGACCAGGAAGGTTGCGGCACAGAGCTTGAGGAACGGCTTGAACTTCAGCGAGGTCGCGAAGCCCTTCAGGAAGCCCCTGAGATTACGCGACAAGGCGGTGGCCATGCTCTCGACGGGAATCTCGTCGCCGGGGCAGGCCACGGCGATGTTTGCCTTGAAGCGCTCGCGCAGGAAAATCGCCGGCAGGACGCCGATCGAGATCACGACCACCGCGATCATGATCGACAGCCCCGCCGCGCCGTCCACCATGCCGTCGAACATTGACTCGCTCTGCATGATGAGCAGGAACCAGGGGGCGATGATGTAGGCGAGCTGGCCGATGAAGTTCTGCGTGCCCATGAGGCGGGTACGCTCGTGGTAGTCGGGCGTCAGCTCGTAGCCGAGCGCCACCCAGGGTGTGGCGAAGACGGTGTAGGCGAGATAGAAGAGAATCGAGCCGGCGAGGAAATACCAGAAGTAGAACGCCTCGGACTTGTCCGCGGGCAGCTGCCACAGCAGGGCGAAGATCACCCCCGCGGCGATCGCGCCGATGAAGATATACGGCCGGCGCCGGCCCCAGCGCGAGCGGGTCGTGTCCGAGATGTAGCCCATCAGCGGATCGGTCAGGGCGTCGGTCAGGCGGGGCAGGGCGGCGACGAGCCCGACGAGGGCCGGATTCATCCCGAGCCCGAGGTTCAGCACGATCACCATGCCGCCAATGGCCGCGGCCAGGAGGTTGTTGACGAACGCCCCAAGGCCGTAAATCACCTTGAGGTGAAAGGGGATCCGGTCTTCGGGGGCAGTCTGGTAATGCGTGGCGCTGCTCATTGTTATATTTCAGGCCTGTTTATTATCGGAATCCAGCCTCTCGGCATCCTCCCGCAAATTGACAGCGCTGTCAAATGTTGTTAAACATCGTGCACCGCAGCAGTCGGCCGGCCATTGACGAACTCCATGACAGCATCGATCGCGAGCCCCTTGGATCACGCCGAGCCCGTCGAGCAGAGAATCTGCGCGCTGCTGTCCCGGATGACCCTGCCGGAAAAGATCGGCCAGATGAACCAGCGCAATGCGAGCGAAGGCTACGCGCCGGATTATCTCGCGGCGGAATTGCGCGCCGGGCGGATCGGCTCGGTCCTGAACGTGGCTGACGCGGGCATCGTCGACGAGCTGCAGCGCATCGCCGTCGAGGAGAGCCGCCTGGGCATTCCCTTGCTCGTCGGCCGCGACGTCATTCATGGCTTCCGGACCGTGATGCCGATCCCCCTCGGGCAGGCCGCGAGCTGGAACCCCGAGCTCGTGCGGGAGTGCGCGAGCGTGGCGGCGCGGGAGGCGGCCACGGCCGGGATCAACTGGACGTTCGCGCCCATGATCGATGTCTCGCGCGATCCGCGCTGGGGCCGCATCGCGGAGAGCTGCGGCGAGGATGTCTGCCTGACGAGCCGGCTCGCGGTCGCGATGGTCGAGGGATTCCAGGGCGAGGATCTCACCGAGCCCGGCAAGATCGCGGCCTGTGCGAAGCATTTCGCCGGTTACGGCGCGGCCGAGAGCGGGCGGGACTACGCGACCACCAGCATTCCGGAGATCGAACTGCGCAACGTCTACCTGCCGCCGTTCAAGGCGGCCGTGGACGCGGGCGTGGCGACGCTGATGCCGTCGTTCTCCGAGCTCAACGGCATCCCGCCCACGGGCAGCGAGTTTTTGCTGCGCCAGGTCCTGCGTGACGAGTGGGGCTTCACCGGGTTCGTCATCAGCGACTGGGACTCGGTCCGGCAGCTCGCGATCCACGGCCTGACGGAGAACGATGCCGAATCCGCCCTGGCGGCCGCCGCGGCCGGGGTCGACATGGAAATGGCGGGGGGCGCGTATATCGACCACCTCGCCGGGCTGGTCGAGGCGGGCAGGCTGCCTGTCGACGTGATCGACGCCGCCGTGGCGAACATCCTGCGCATCAAGTTCCGCCTGGGGCTTTTCGAGGCTCCCTATTCGAAGCGTGACTGCCTGCCGCCGCTGCTGGACGCCCATGCGCTCGAGACGGCAAAGACCGCGGCGATGCAGAGCGTCGTCATGCTTAGGAACCAGGGCGGAGTGCTGCCGTTGCGGGCCGACGGCCTGGTCTCGGTCGCCGTGATCGGCCCGCTGGCCGACGCGCCTTACGAGCAGCTGGGCACCTGGATCTTCGATGGCGACCCCGCCTCGACGGTCACCCCCCTGCGCGCCATCGAGGACTTGCTGGGCCCCGGCTTCGCCGTCCGCCACGTGCGGGCGATGGAGACTTCGCGCAGCCGGGCCGGCCCCGCGTTCGACGAGGCCGTCGCGGTGGCGCGGGACGCCGACGTGGCGCTCCTGTTCCTGGGCGAAGAGTCGATCCTGTCGGGCGAGGCGCACTCGCGCGCCGACATTGGCCTGCCGGGTGACCAGGTCGAGCTCGTGCGGCGGATCCGGGCCACCGGCACGCCGCTGGTTGCGGTCATCATGGCGGGCAGGCCATTGACGTTGACGGAGATCGTCGACGAGGTCGACGCCATCCTGTTCGCCTGGCATCCCGGCACGATGGGCGGACCCGCGATCGCGGAGCTGCTGTTTGGCGTCGAGTCGCCGTCGGGCAAGCTGCCGGCGACGTTCCCGCGGATGGTCGGCCAGGTGCCGATCTACTACAGCCAGAAGAACACCGGCAAGCCGCCATCCCCGGACATGATCGTGCACATCGACGACATCGATACGTACGCGCCCCAGACCTCGCTGGGCATGACCGCGTTCCACCTCGATGCCGGTTACCGGCCGCTGTTCCCCTTCGGCTTCGGGCTGTCCTATGCGGAGTTTCATTACCAGGAGATCCGCGCGAGCGCCGCCGAGATCCGGCTCGGGGAGTCGGTAAAGATCAGCGCGGAGCTGACCAACCGCGGCAGCGTCACCGCTGACGAGGTCGTGCAGTGCTACATCCGCGACCGGGTCGGTAGCGTGACGCGGCCCGTGAAGGAGCTGAAAGGCTTTCGGCGCGTCCGGCTCGAGCCGGGCGAGACGGTGACCGTCGAGTTCGAGCTGCACACGGATGAGCTCGCGTTCTACGGGCGTGCGATGCGCCTGGCCGCCGAGCCCGGGGAATTTCACGCCTGGATCGGCGGCGACTCGGACACGACGCTGAAGACGACGTTCCGGGTCCTGGCAGAACGCTGATATGACACAACCGCTGCAAATTCTCCTCACGGTCGTCGCTGCTGTCGTCCTCGCCGGCGGCTGCCAGCGGCATTCCGGCGAGGCCGCCGGGACGGCGGGGCCGCCGGCCGGCCGGCAGTCGCCCGCCGACCTGCTGGCCGGTGAGACCGTGGCGGTCGCCTATTCCGGGTTTCGCGCGGGCCAGCACCCGGATCGCGGCGACGGGGCGGTCAATCCCTCGGAGGCTGAGATCCTCGAGGACCTCGAGATCCTGGTCGCGCACGACTTTCGCCTCATCCGCCTGTACGACGCGGGCGAGAACTCCGCCACCACGCTGGAGCTCATCCGGCGCCACGACTTGCCGATCAAGGTGCTCCAGGGCATCTGGCTCAGCGCCGAAGTGAGCAATCACGAGGGCTGTCCGTGGCTGGACGAGCCGATTCCGGACGAGGTCCTGGCCGCGAATGTGCTGGGGAACGCGGCAGAGATCAGGCGCGGCATCGAGCTGGCGAGGCGCTATGCCGACGTCGTCGTGGCCGTCAACGTCGGCAACGAGGCCCTGGTGGAGTGGAACGACCACATGGTGCCGCTCGAGAAGGTCATCGATTACGTCCGGCACGTGAAAGCGGAGATCGAGCAGCCCGTGACCGTGGCCGACAACTACGAGTGGTGGATACGCGACGGCGCGCCGCTGGCGGCCGAGGTCGATTTCCTCGGCGTGCACACCTATCCGCAGTGGGAAGAAAAGACCATCGACGAGGCGCTGGCCTACACGGTGCAGAATATCGAGGACGTGCGCAGGGCGCTGCCGGGCAGGCCGATCGCGATCCTGGAGGCGGGCTGGGCGACCACCGCCGAGGAGTTCGGCGAGCGCGCCAGCGAGGCGCAACAGGCGCGGCATTTCCACGAGCTTTATGAATGGGCGGCCGAGGAGAACATGACGGTGTTCTTCTTCGAGGCCTTCGACGAGCCCTGGAAAGGCGACCCGGCGCGGCCGTTGTCCGCCGAGAAGCACTGGGGCCTGTTCTTTGCCGACCGGACCCCAAAACTGGTATTCCGGCAACCCGCGACGGCGGGGGCGCGGTGAGCAAGCTGGCCGCGAGCACCAAGCCCTCCATCCGTGGCTTGCGGGCGTTTTGCATCGCCGCGCGCCACGAGAGCTTTCGCGCGGCGGCGGACGAGCTGCACATCACCGCGTCCGCGGTGAGCCACCAGATGAAGAAACTGGAAGAGATGCTGGGCGAGCAGCTGTTCGACCGCAGCACCCGTGACCTCAAGCTGTCCAAGACGGGTACGTTGCTCTACGAGGAAGTGAGTCCCCTGATCGAGCAGCTGGATACCGTGGTCCGGAAATACCGGAAGGGCGCCGTGCAGAGCGCCATCCGGATCTCGGTGCAGCCGTTCTTCGCCAGCGAGTTGTTCATTCCGCGCCTGCACGAGTTCAGCGTCGCCAACCCGGACATCGATATCCAGGTCGGCACCAGCGACGAGAGCGCGGAAAAACATCCCCCGGACGCCGACCTGTCGATCCGCCTGTTCAGGACGCCGCCGCCGGACATGCAGGCGGACCTGCTGTTTCCGCTGCGGATGGTGCCGGCCGGTTCGCCGGAGTTCAAGCGCGGCCTGTCGGTCAGGAACGGCAAGATCCAGGGCGAATTCCCGATCATCGTCCACGAGACCTATCCACAGGCGTGGCAGCAGTGGGAGGCGCTATCCGGCGTGGCCTTGCCGGGGAACTCCAAGGCGACCCGCCTCGACTCGATGATCGCGGTGGTCCGGGCCGCCCAGCGCGGCATCGGCGCGGCCCTCGTGCCGATCCCGATCGGCAACCTCTGGTTCGAGGAGGGCAGCGTCGTGCGCCTCTTCGAGCACGAGCTGGTCGCCGATGTGTCCTACTACCTGGTCTGTTCGGCGAATCGTGTGGAGGACGAGAGCGTGGCCTTGTTCAGGGCCTGGATATTGCAGAATTTCGCGCTCCCTGGCTGATTTTTTCTCAACCCTGGGCTGAATTCTTTTCGTTTGTGGTCAGCTGCCTGCGCACCCAAAATGCGTTTGCGGATCGCGATAGTGCGATCGGCAAATCGCCGGCGGCCCAGGTCGCCATGGAGAAAAGATCATGTCACTCAAGGCTGGAACTACACGTGACTCGTTCACGTTTAGCTTGGGCGGTCTGACAACGATCGCCTCAGTTGTACCTGCACCTGTCGTCGCCGATAACCGGATACGCCAGGAGCGGACGGAGCGGAAGGAACGCACTCGTGAGCAGTGCGATTGCCACGCCCACCGCCAGGAGAACGGCTGCGCGTCGGCCGCATAGGTACTTCCCGAGGGGCGGCACAACCACCTCCCTCAGTTAACCGGCAACTTAACGGGACGGGACCGCCGCTGGATTCTCCATCCGGGGCAGTCCCGGCAATCTCCCGTGGTCCTGCGATAGAATTGACAACGCTGTCATTTCTTGGTAATCATTGTCTCCCGTGGACGCTTAAAACTAGATTTCCGGCAAACTGCGTCCTGCCCGGGGGAGTCCTTTCATGCAATTTCGAATCGATGGGGTGCTGGGAAGGCTGCTGCTCTTGGGCGCCTTCGCGGCCTTGGCGGCTTGCATCGGTGACGAAGACAATGGCGCGCTGTCCGGGGTGGAAATCGCGCCTCCGCTGGTGGTGCCCCCGTCGGACAACGTCAATATCCCGAATCCAACCCTGACCCTGCTGGAGAATGCGCCGGTCGGGTCCGGCGATGCGTTGACGCTCGTGTGGCAGGACGAGTTCGACGGCGAGCGGATCGACCCCGAAACCTGGTTCTTCCAGAGCGGCGACGGCACTGACGAAGGCATCCCGGGCTGGGGCAACAACGAGCTTCAGTATTACTTGCCGGACAACGCCCAGGTCAGTGACGGGCTGCTCAGGATCACGGCGCGCGAAGAGTCCGTCGGCGCCTTCAGGTACACATCGGCAAGAATCATCACCCGCGACCGGGTGGCAGTGCAGTACGGGCGCATCGAGGCCCGCATGCGGCTGCCCGGTGGACGGGGCCTGTGGCCCGCCTTCTGGATGCTGCCGCAGGACAATCGCTACGGCGGCTGGGCCGCCTCCGGTGAGATCGACATCATGGAGGCTGTGAATCTCGGTGCCGCCGGCGGGAACCAGGTCTTCGGCACGCTCCACTACGGCGGCGAGGCCCCCGCGAACGTGTTCACCGGCGAGAGCTACGTCGTCCCGGCGGATGCCACGGCTGAGTTTCATACGTACGCTATTGAGTGGGACCCCACCGAAATTCGCTGGTATGTCGACGACGTCCTGTACGCCATGCAGAACTCGTGGTTTTCGACCGCCGCCGATTTCCCCGCGCCCTTCGACCAGCCGTTTTACATCCTGTTCAACGTCGCGGTTGGCGGCAATTTCCCGGGCGCTCCCAACGCCAGCACGGTCTTTCCCGTGACCATGGAAGTGGACTGGGTCAGGGTCTATGCGGGCGAGTCTTAAGCGCGTCTGCGCCAAACCCCAGGTGATCGCGGGCCGCCCCTGAGCGCGCCGCCGGTCTCAAGCCAGATAACTAAAACATTCACGCAAGTCTCCAGAGATCCAGCCCATGCAAGCAATGATCCCCGCAAGCCTTTCCCGCATCCTGACATGCGTCATCCCGGTCCTGTTCCTGGCCGGTTGCTTCGGCGAAGGCGACGGACCGAAAAGGATCCCGGGAACGCCCGCGCCGCCGCCGCCGGAAATTCCCGAAGGCTTCTGTGACGTGATCAATTTCGAGGACGTGTGCGGGCCGTTCACGTTCTCGGACTTTGCCGGCGGAACGGCGGGCATCGTAGACAACCCGGACAAGACCGGACTCAATACGACCGACAAGGTCGCGCGCATGCTCAAGTTCGATCCCGGCAACGGCGATACTTTCGGCGGCAGCACCCTGGCGCTGGACGATGGCGTCGATTTCACCAAGGGCCAGGCTTTCACGATGAAGGTCTGGGCTTCGCGCTCCGTCCCCGTGCTGTTCAAGCTCGAAGATGCGGCAACTGGTCTCCCAGAACTCGGCAAGGAGCGCACGGCCAACCACAGTGGCAGTGGCGACTGGGAGCAGTTGTGCTTTGATTTCTCCGGCGGCGTGAATGGGTTCTCGAGCAACTCGATCACGTTCATTTTCGACATTAACGTCGCTGGTGACGCGGGGGGGAACCCCGACGACTGGACGTTCTACTTCGATGAGATCACCCAGGTCGCGAGCTGTGGTGGGGGCGGTGTCGAGCCGGTGAACTTGCCGGTCGACTTCGAGGCTGCTCCTGCGAGCTACGATTTCGGTGTGGATGCGGGCTTTGGTGGCGGCGTCGCTACCGTGATCGCCAATCCCGACCAGTCTGGTCTTAATGCCACGGCGCAGACGGCGCGCATGCAAAAGTTTGCCGACCAGCCCTTCGGCGGGGCGACGCTGAGTCTCAGCGGTGACGTCGACTTCACCAGCGGCACGGCGTTCAGGATGAAGGTGTGGGCGTCCCGCTCGGTCCCGGTGACCTTCAAGTTCGAGGACGCGGTGACGGGCCTTCCTGAGGCCGGCATAGAGGAGGTCGTGAGTCACAGCGGCAGCGGTGCGTGGGAGGAGCTCTGCTTCGACTTCACGGGCGCTACGGCCGGCTTCCGGACGAACAAGATCACGTTCATCTTCGACAATGGTGTCGTCGGGGACGCGGCCAACAACGCCGCTGCCTGGACGTTCTTCTTTGACGAGATCACCCAAACAGCTACCTGCGGCGCCGCGCCGCCGCCGCCTGTGGATGGTTTCCCGACGATCACGTTTGATGATCCGGAGGTGACCTACACGCTGACGGACTTTGGCGGCAATGCTTCTGAGTTGGCCGGTGATCCGGCGGGCGGCGCCAACCAGGTGGTGCAGGTAATCAAGCCGGTGGGTGCGGAGTTGTGGGCGGGGACGACGGTGTCGACCTTGCCGAACCAGGCGGTGCCGGTGATTCC
>JBLRWH010000017.1:0-38452 GCA_047921395.1 Gammaproteobacteria bacterium | reverse complement strand
CGCGACGCGGTGAGCGGGGTCGGCAAGCTGTTGCAACTCGTGGACCACGCCTCGCGGTGCCGAGCAAGCCGAGCAGCGTGGTGCGAATGGCGTTCGCTGCCTTCTGTTCGACGAAACTCTCCGGGCCGGGAGGTGGAGTTCCCGGGGAGATATCGAGGTCGATGTCGTGGCCCAGCGGCGGCCGGCGGCTCAACAGCTCGCGGGCGTGCGCCGCACGCACCGCGAGCCCGGCCGCCCCGGCATCACCTGGCCCGCGGAGCATCCTGCCTCAGCCATTGTCGGCCGGCTTGGTTGCGGCGACCCTGCCGTCCACGATCTTCGTGCAGGTGCCCGCCGGCACATAAACCCACTCGTTCGGATCGGCGTCCACCTTCGCCTGGTCGGCACAGGCGTGACTGCCGTCGAGCGCGCCGCAGTCATTCTGGCCGGCCTTGGCGATCCCCGCGCATTTCTCCCACTCGTCGGGCTGCGGCGGCACCGCATTCGCGGACGCCGCCACCAGGGCGCCGGCCGCCGCCATCGCGGCCAGCAGGGCCGTCTTCCGGCTCATCGTATTACTCATTCGGTTCTCTCCTCGATCGTTGTGTTATGGCAACCGGCGCATCCGTCGGTCAACAGTAAGGACGAACGAACGGGGCGATTGATTGCATCGACCGGGCGACAGGCGCTGGTCGGGATCCAGCCCGGCGGCGCTGAGGGCCGCCAGGATGCGTGCCTCGAAGTCCCGGGCTGAATCATGCGTTGTCACGAGCGTGCCCCCGTTGTCAAAGGCTCCCGTACGGCACGTCGAAAGTGTCACCCTCCTCCATGCGTCCACCTTCCAGGCCTCGCCTGAACCAGCGCATCCGCTGCTCGGACGTGCCATGAGTGAAGGCGTGGGGAACCACGCGGCCCTGTGTGCGTTGCTGGATGGCATCGTCCCCGATCTGGTTGGCGGCCTGCATGGCTTCCTCGATGTCACCGTGCTCGAGGTATTGCCGGTTGTGGTGGGCCCACACACCCGCCAGATAATCCGCCTGCAGCTCCAGCCGCACGGAGTGCTGGTTGTACTCGGGGCGCCCGCGCAGCGCCGCGACCTGCCCCGAGATGCCGAGCAGGTTCTGCACGTGGTGGCCGACCTCGTGGGCGATCACGTAGGCCTGGGCGAAATCGCCCGGGGCCTCGAAGGTCTGCGCGAGCTCATCGTAGAAGCCCAGGTCGATGTAGATCTTCCGGTCCGCCGGGCAGTAGAACGGCCCCATGCGGGCATCACCCATCCCGCATGCGGTCGGGTACTGGCCGCTGAACACGACGAGCCCGGGCTCCTGGTACTGCCGGCCGAGGCGCGTGAACTCGCGTGACCAGACGTCCTCGGTGTCGGCCAGCACGACGCGGACGAATTCGAAGCGTTCCTGCTCTTCCGCGCTTGGCTGGTAGCCGGTCTCCTGGACCTGGCCCCCGCCGACGAGCGCGGCGGGGTCGAGCAGGCCCATCTGCCAGCCGATGAAGCCGAGCACCACCAGCACCAGGATGCCCTTCATGCCGAACGTCCGGCCAACGAAGTTGAGCAGCATGCCCAGCCCGCCGGCGCCCCCCACCACACGCCGGCCGCGCGCGTCTTGCACGTTCGTGCTGCCCCGCCGGCCTTTCCACTTCATGCCCGGCCCTCCTCGTGCTCAAGCATCCCGGACTGCAGGAGTCTAGGCTTTTTTCGCTCCGGGTTGCAGCCAGCTACACTGGATTGACACACTGCCAACGGAGCACACCATGCAAGTCTCGGAGCTTATACAGCAGACGGGCGGACTGGCAGCGATGGCGCGCGAGTTGGGTGTCGACGAGCGGCAGGCCCGCACCGGTGCCGAGGCCCTGCTGCCGGGGATCCTGGGCCGGTTCAAGCAGCACGCCGAGGCGCAGCCCGGTGGCGGTGGCCTCCTGGGCATGCTCGGAAAGCTGGGCGGCGGCGGACTGATGGACGAGGTCCTCGGCCCGCAGCCTACTAACCTCGAGCACGGCAACCAGGTGCTCGGCCAGATCTTCGGCTCGAAGGACGTCAGTCGAACCGTCGCGCGGGATGCCGCGGGGCAGACCGGCGTCGATCCGAACGTCCTGAAGAAAATGCTGCCCACGCTCAGCATGCTGGTGGCCGGCTACATGAGCAATCAGGGCGGAGCACCCGCCCAGCCAGCGCAGGGGTCTGCCGGCGGCATCGCCGCCGTGCTGGATATGGACGGCGACGGCAATCCGCTGAACGACCTGGCGGGGATGTTTGGAAAGCTGAAGCGCTGACCACCCACCCGCCGACAGGTTGCTGCTAGGCCTCTGGGATGCGCAGCACCTGCCCGGGGTAGATGCGGTCGGGATTGGTGAGCATCGGCTTGTTGGCCTCGAAGATCAGCGGGTACTTGCTCGCACTCCCGTAGTACTCGCGAGCGATCTTGGAGAGCGTATCGCCAGACTGGACCGTGTAAAAGCGCGAAGACGGCTGCTCTGTGCTGTCTGGTTCCGGCGCGTTACCCACCGTGACGGGAGCCGTCTCCGCTCTCGTGGCCGGCGGCATGCCTACCTTGAGGCGATCGTCGACCTTTTTCACGCCCTTGATGTTGCCGGCCGCCAGGATGGCCTTCTCCTTGTCCTGCAGCGTCTCCGCCCAGCCAATCAGGGACACCATCTTGTCCTTCTGGTGCGCGACCACGGAGAACGGCTTCAGCTTGAGGCCCAGGCCGGCGATGTGCTCGCGGACCTTGTTTTCGTCCAGCGTGTCTCCGCCGAATAACTTGTCGCCGGCTTCCGCGATGAAATCGAACAGTCCCATGATGCTTCTCTCCCCTGAGGCCATGACCCTTAGTTTAGCTCAGTTGCCGGCCATTCATCCTCGAGCAGTGCCCTGCTTGCATTCATGTCATGAAACCTCAAGCCCGAGCCCAGCGAGCATCATCATCTCCGACATGCTTTCGAGGCCTTGCGGCAGGCGCATCCGCTTCGTAATGATGGCTTTACCCAGGACCCCGCAGATCAATCTGGGAAGGCGGTTCTCGATTCGCATCCCCCAGCAGACCTGCGTTCCGGACGGGAGCGGCTGGAGCGCTATGGTCGCGTCGTGGTGTATTTCGACCACCCTTCTGCTGCAGCGCTCGACCGGCATGTCGAAGAACTCAAGGGCCAGGGCCTGTGCGACGGGACCCGCCGCCTCGAGCAGGTAGAGCGTGACAACGAGGACATAAAACAGGACCGGGACTTCGAACTGGTTACGGATGTTGTTGTTGATCTTTTGCACGCTCTCGGGCCATGCGTCGTCGTGCAAGGCTCTGCGCGCCGGATCTACGAAGCCCTGCTCGACGGCGGGGGACTTTGCCGCGGAGAGCGCAAGGTACACTGCCACGGTCAGGCGCACCTGCAGCAGGAGGGGAAGAAAGATGTACGTACTGGGCATAGACACCCTGGTTCCTCAATGGCAAGCGGGTTGCAGGATCATGTCCGAGAAGGAATGCAAATGAAAACCAGATCGGCTGCGCTGCGCTGGGGCTTCGTCGGCACGGGCAAAATCGCCAACTGGATGGCGGATGTCGTCCGGAAGACCCCCATGGTGGAACTCGCAGCCGTCGCGAGCCGCAGCATCGACACCGCCTCGGCCTTCGCTATGCGGCACGGCGCCGGCAGGGCGTTCGGGTCCTGGGCCGAAATGCTCGCCTGGGAGGGGATCGACGCCGTCTATGTCGCGACGCCGACGGCCCTGCGCGAGGAGATCTGCATCGCCGCCGCCGCGGCCGGCAAGCACGTGCTGGCGGAGAAGCCTTTCGCGAGTCTCGCCTCCCTGCGTCGGATCACCGCCGCATGCCGCGACCATGGCGTGGCTTTCATGGATGCGACGCACTTTGTGCATCACCCGCGGACTGCGGAAATCCTGGCACGCACCGGTGAGATCACCGGTAGGCCGCAGTCGCTGGAATCATCTTTCCTCGTCACGCTGGCGGACCGCAGCGACATCCGCTATGACCCGGCCCTGGAACCGTTGGGCGCGCTCGGCGACCTCGGCTGGTACAACATGCGTGCGGTGGTGGAATACCTCTCGCCCGAGCGCGGACTACGCTCCGTTCACGCCCGTCTGCGCCGCGACCCGCAGACCGGCGCCATCATTGCGGGCGAGGGATCGCTCACCTTCGAGGACGATACCGTGTGCAGCTGGCGCTGCGGGTTCGACGCCGATACGGTCGCGATCGAGCTGCGGCTGTCCGGTCGACGCGGAGAGATACAAATGGACAACTTCATTGGCGAGGACCAGGACGGGTCCGCCACCTACCGGGATTCCAGGACCGGCGAGGCCGCGGCGCTGGTTCGCGTCGCCTCGCCATTTTCCGCCCCGTCGCTGATGTTCCAGGATTTCGCCGCATCGGCCGGAGACGCGTCGCTCCGCGAACGGTGGATCCTGGCCAGCGAGCGCACCCAGTCATTGCTTGATGCGGTCCGGGAGGCCGCCGAGAAAGATATCCAGCCATGCGTGCCTGCACGGACATGAACCGTTCATACGACGACTCGCGGAACCGCGGCGCCCGCTGGGCCGTCGTGATCGCCTTCGCCGCAACCCTTTTGGCTGGTTGCGGACCGCTCACGGCCGTCAACGTCCTGAGCCCTTCGGCGCACTACGAGCGACTCGCCGACCAGGCCTACGGCGACGAACCGCGCCAGCGGCTCGACCTCTATCGCCCCGCGGACGCGGCGCCGGATGCGCCGGTGGTCGTGTTCTTTTACGGCAACGGCTGGCGCGAGGCGTCGAAGGCCGGTTTCGAATTCGTCGCCTCGTCGCTGACTCGCGCCGGCATCGTCGTCGTGATCCCCGATTACCGCACCTACCCCGAGGTCGCTTTTCCGGCTTTCGTCGAGGACGGCGCCCGGGCCGTGGAATGGGCGGCCCGCAATCTCGACGGGCTGGCCGATGGAGAGCGGCCGCTGTTCCTGATGGGACACTCCGCGGGCGCGCAAATCGCCGCGCTGCTGGCGCTGGACGAGCACTATCTCGACAGCGTCGAGGCGCCGCCGCTCGCCGGCTTCATCGGCTTGTCGGGCCCCTACGATTTCCTGCCGCTGGACCCGGGATACTTGGAAGAGGTGTTCCCGGAGGAGACACGCGCCGCGAGCCAGCCGATCGAGTTCGTCTCGGCCCGCGCGCCACGTACGCTGCTGATCCATGGCACCAGCGACCGGCGCGTGCTGCCGGAGCACAGCGAGCGACTGGCCGCCGCACTCGAAGCAGAGGGCGTGCCTGTGACGCTGAAGCTCTATGAGGATGCCGGGCACGCCCGGATCGTGGCCGCGCTGGCTCCGCCGCTGCAGTTCGTTGCCGACACGATGGCCGACAGCATCGCCTTCATCGAGGAGGATTCGGCTCTGCTAAAGTGACGCCAACTCCACCGCCCATTCCGGGAATCGCGCCATGAGCGAGAAGCTCGAGCAGTCCACGTTCCTGATCCTGCTGGCGCTGGTCACGGTGCTGTTCCTGGTCCTGCTCCGGCCGTTTTTCACGCCGCTCCTGTGGGCCAGCATCATCGCGGTGCTGTTTCATCCCGTACAGGTCTGGCTGACGCGACGCTGGGGAGAACGGCCCAACGTCACGGCGCTGGTCACCCTGCTGGCATGCGTGGTGCTGGTCGTCATGCCGGTGTTGTTCCTGCTGGCGTCTTTCCTGCAGCAGGGCCTGGCGGTGTTCGAGCAGATCCAGTCCGGCGAGCTCCAGCCGGGGAAATTCATCGACAGCATCCGCAGCGCGTTCCCGGCGGTGCAGGCGCTCCTGGAACGCTTCGATATCGACATGAGCACGGTGCGCGAGAAAGCCACCAGCGCGGCACTGGCGGCGAGCCAGTTCCTGGCCCGAAATGCGCTGGCGGTCGGCCAGGGCACCTTCGGCTTCGTCCTCAAGCTGGCGCTCATGCTCTACGTGACCTTCTTCCTGCTGCGCGATGGGCGCGCGCTCGTCCAGAAACTCGTACACGCCATTCCGCTGGGCGACGAGCGCGAACGCATGCTGTTGCAGAAGTTCGCCGAGGTCGCGCGGGCCACCGTGAAGGGCAACCTGGTCGTGGCTGCCGTCCAGGGCGCGCTGGGCGGGCTGATCTTCTGGATCCTGGGCTTGCCCGCCGCGCTGCTGTGGGCGGTCGTCATGACGGTGCTGTCGCTCATCCCCGCCGTCGGCGCGGGCCTCGTCTGGCTGCCCGCGGCCATCTACCTCTACGCGGCCGGCGAGTGGGTCTCGGCCACGGTGCTGATCGCCTACGGCGTGCTGGTCATCGGCCTGGCCGACAACGTGCTGCGGCCACTCCTGGTCGGCCGCGACACCAAGCTGCCGGACTGGATGGTGCTGCTGTCCACGCTCGGCGGGATCGCCATGGTCGGGATCAGCGGCTTCGTCATCGGCCCGCTGATCGCGGTGCTGTTCGTGGCCTTCTGGCAGATCTTCAGCCAGCAGTTCAACCCGCGCGAAGAGACCGGCTAGGCCTGGGATTGCGGCGGAGAATCCAGCGGAACTGTAGTGTAGGGCCGTGCGTAACTGTAGTGCAGAGAGGCGCGAAGTGGTATTGTAGCGTCTTGATTGCCGATGCAATCTCCACCGAGCGCGGCAGGAAAAGACACGCATGAAAGGCCAGTACATCCGGCGCGTGGTCGACCGGGAGCTCGACGAGCTGCTGCCGCAGCTCCCCGCCTTGGCCCTGGAGGGTCCGAAGGCCGTCGGCAAGACAGAGACAGCGAGGCGCCGGGCAAGAACCATCCACCAACTGGATGACCCCGCCCAGCGAGCGATCATGGAAGCTGACCCGGCACGAGCGCTGGGTGGGGCGCCGCCGCTGCTCATCGATGAGTGGCAAAGGGTACCTTCGGTCTGGGATGCAATCCGGCGGGCCGTCGACCAGGGCAGCCCGCCCGGACAATTCCTGCTGACCGGCTCGGCGAGCCCGGCGGCGCCCCCAACGCATTCAGGGGCTGGCCGGATCGTCACCGTGCGCATGCGGCCGCTGTCCCTGGCCGAGCGTGGCATTGATGCGCCAAGCGTCAGTCTCGGGGACCTGCTGGCAGGCGACGGCGCAGGCATCTCCGGCAAGACTGATTTCCGGCTCGACGACTACGTCGATGAAATCATCCGCTCGGGGCTCCCGGGATTGCGGTCCTACCGGGGCCGCGCGCTGCGCGCCCAACTCGACGGCTATCTCGAGCGCATCATCGATATCGACTTCGAGGAACAGGGCTTCCCGGTGCGCCGGCGGGAGACGCTCCGGCGCTGGCTCGCCGCCTACGCCGCGGCCACGGCAACCACGGCGTCCTACGAGACCATTCGCGACGCGGCGACGGGCGGCCAGCAGGACAAACCGTCCCGCAGCACAACCCAGCCATGGCGCGAGGTGCTCGAGCGGTTGTGGATTCTCGACCCGGTACCGGCGTGGCTTCCGACGCAGAACTACCTGAACCGGCTCAGCCAGTTACCCAAGCATCACCTGGCCGATCCGGCGCTGGCCACGGCGAGTCTCGGCATCGATGCTGACGCGTTGCTTAAGGGGGTCGAGCGCGGTCCACGCATTCCGGGCAGCAGCCTGCTGCTGGGCCGGCTGTTCGAGTCGCTGGTGACGCTGAGCCTGCGCGTTTATGCCCAGGCTGCCGAAGCGCACTTGCGGCATCTGCGCTTGCACGGTGGAAGCCGCGAGGTGGATCTCATTGTCGAGCGCAGCGACCGACGTGTTATCGCCGTCGAGGTCAAGCTGGGTCGCAACGTCGATGAGGACGACGTCCGGCACCTGCTCTGGCTGCGCGAAAGGATCGGCAAAGACCTGCTCGATGCCGTGGTGATCAACACCGGGCCGCAGGCTTACCGGCGCAAGGACGGGATCGCCGTCATCCCGGCGGCGTTGCTCGGTCCCTGAGCGCCACCTATGGGCGAGGCCGCTCGGGAGCGCCGATGGGGACCACGTCAAGGCCGGGAATGTCGGCGAAGTCGCCTGGGTTCCGCGTGACCAGCCCCAGGCCATGCTGGATCGCCTGGCTGGCCAGCCAGAGGTCCTGCACGCGGGTGCGATGGGAACGGCCGCGGGCCTTGGCCAGCAGGCCGGCGAGTTCGCCGAACACGTCGGCCGTATCGGCGTCGATCGGCAGCAGGGGCTTGCGGGTCATCCGCCGATAGGTCGCCAGGCGCTTCTGGCGCACCCCCGGATCGGCGGTCATCTCGATGCCCAGGCGCAGCTCGGCCAGCGTGACCGGGGACAGGTAGACGGGCGCATCCCCCGTGAAGGCGGCCACGTCGTCCGGGCCGAGACGGCCCTGCTCGACGTCGATCCAGATGCAGGTATCGATCAGGAAGCCCACGGGTCGCGGGGTTCATCGTCGAGCGCCTTGCCACCCCGGCGGGCGTCTTCCAGCCAGCCTTCGGCCGCCTCGGGGGGCAGAGTGCGATAGAGGTCGGCCAGCGCCTGCCGGGCGGTCTGCACGCCCGGCGTGGGCGAGACCTGGACGACCGGCTGCCCGCCCCGCTCGACGATATAGGCTTCGCCCGATTCCCGGACCCGGTCCAGGACCGCCCGGAGGTTGCGCGCCAGCTCGGTAGCGGTGATCTTTTGCATCAAAATCATCAAATTCAGATTAAATCTGATTTTATGTATCGGAAAGCATCGCTGCAAGGGCGCTCCGCCGACCCGTCACTGGTCGTGACGATGCGGCCTGGAGGTGGCGGCCGCGGACGACGCGCTGGAAAAGAGGGAGTTCATTTTCGATGTGCAGGGTCACTTCGTGAATCCGGACGGCGCCTGGCTCAGGCAGCAACGTGTACGCCGAGCTCGGCTCCACGTGGCGCTTCCTCATGCGTGATCCCGACTCGGCGGCGCATGCGCTGGGCAAGCTGTTTCGTTACGTGGGCGAGGACAACGTCCTGTGGGGCACGGATTCCATCTGTTACGGCTCGCCGCAGGACCAGATCCAGACCGGCCGCGCCGTGTCGCCAGTTCGGCTCAGCGCTTGTCGCCGGGCGGCTGGATGTCGCCGGTGATGAGCCTGATGCCGCGCCCGAAGGTGAGGTAGGACCAGAACCAGTTCGCGGCTACGGCCAGGCGGTTGCGGAAGCCGATAAGAAAATAGATGTGCGCGATGCCCCATGTCCACCAGCCGACGTAGCCCGTGAGGTTGATCCGCTCGAAACGGCAGATGGCCGAGTGGCGGCCGATGGTGGCCAGCTGGCCGCGGCTCCGGTACCGGAACGGCTTCGTGATGGTCTTGCCTTGCAGCCTGGCCTGCAGGTGCCGCGCCGCGTACTGGCCCTGCTGCTTGGCCGCCGGCGCCAACCCGGGCGTGGGCGTCCCGTCGCTGGCCGCATGGGCCGCCAGGTCGCCCAGCACGTAGACCCGATCGTCGCCCGGCAGCTGCAGAAACGGGTCCACCGGAACCCGGCCTGACGGGTCGGTCGCCACGCCGAGCCACTGTCCCGCCGGTGACGCCGTGACGCCGGCGCTCCAGATCACGGTCCGGGTCATGACCGTCCGGTCGCCGATGCGCACGCATGATGCGTCGAGCCCGTCCACGCGGGCATTGAGCATCAGCTCCACCCCCATCTTCTCGAGCGTTGTTTGCGCCAGCGCGGAGAGCGCCTCGGGGAACGTCCGCAAGACGCGGTCGTTGGCATCCACCAGCACGATCCGCGTGTACTTCGGTTCGATCCGCCTG
The DNA here is from genome assembly GCA_047921395.1 of Gammaproteobacteria bacterium. Taxonomy (GTDB): domain Bacteria; phylum Pseudomonadota; class Gammaproteobacteria; order Steroidobacterales; family XN24; genus XN24. The sequence continues at coordinate 28,786 of JBLRWH010000017.1, read as the reverse complement.
AAATCCTTCGCCAGCGTGTAGCGCGCGAGCTCGGACAACGCGCCCGCCATTTCCACGCCCGTGGGCCCGCCACCGACGATGACGAACGTCATCAACGCGTCGCGCTTGTCCGGATCCTCTTCCATCTCCGCCTGTTCGAAGGCGACCAGGATGCGGCGCCGCAGGCGCGTGGAATCCTCGATCGTTTTCAGGCCGGGGGCGATCTCGTGCCAGTCCTCCCGGCCGAAATAATTGTGCGTCGCGCCGGTCGCCACGACGAGGTAGTCATACGACAGGTGCCGGCCGCTGAGCGTCTCCACCCTCCGGGCTTCGCGGTCCACGCCGGTCACGGTGTCCAGCAGTACGTTGATGTTCTCGTACTTGCTGAGAATGCCTCGAATGGGCGCCGCGATATCCGCCGGCGACAGCGCCGCCGTCGCCACCTGGTAGAGCAGCGGCTGGAAGAGGTGGTAATTGTGGCGATCGACCACCACGATGTCGGCGCCGGTGCGGGCCAGGCGGAGCGCAACGGTCAGTCCGGCAAAGCCGGCGCCCAGGACCACGATTCGCGGCGCGCCCGCGTTACGCGTTGTCGCGTCGGCCATGCTCATAATGCCGCCGAGCGCACCACCAGCATCTTGTCGATGCTCATGTCCTCGATGCTCTGCGGGAGGCCGCCGACCCCAAGGCCCGACTCGCGCAGCCCGGCGAACGGCATGCCGTCTTCCCGGAAGGCCGAGTGATCGTTGATTATGATCGCGGAACCGTCCAGGCCCTGGAAAACGCGCAACGCGGTGTCGATGTCCCGCGTGAAGACCGCGCCCTGGAACGCGTACGGCAGGCTGTTGGCTGCTGCCAGCGCCTCCTCCAGCGAGTCGTAGGCGTAGACGCAGACGACCGGGCCGAAAATCTCCTGCCTGCTGACCCGCGCCCCGGGCGGGGGCTCGAGCAGCACGGTGCAGGGATAGAGGCTCTCGCTCAGCGGGTCGCCGCCGGCCAGGCGTTCCGCCCCGCCGGCGATGGCGGCCTCGACCCATTCATGCACGCGCTTGACCTCACCCTTGCGGATCAGCGGACCCACCTCCGTCTCCGGGTCTGTCGGATCGCCCACCCGGAGCCTGGCCGCCGCAGCCGCCAGCGCCTGTGCAAACGCCCGCGCCCGGCTCCGGGGCGCGAACACGCGCTGCACAGAGATGCACACCTGCCCGGCATGGTAAAAGCCGCCCTTCAGGACCGCCGCCAGTGCTGCATCCTCGTCGCAATCGTCCGCCAGGATGACCGGGGCGGCGCCGCCGTGCTCGAGGGCGCAACGTGTGCCCGGCGCAAGCCTGGACCGGAGCGCCCAGCCGACCCGCGGGCTGCCGATGAAACTGAAAAAGGCGACCCGGGGGTCCGTGACCAGGCGCTCCGCCACCTCGTTGTCCTCCGTCACCAGCACCTGGCACCAATGCTCCGGCAGCCCGGCCTACGCCAGGATGCCGGCAAACGCCAACGCAGACAGGGGCGTATCCTGCGCCGGCTTGACGATCACGGGGCAGCCCGCGGCGAGGGCTGCGGCCGCCTGGTGAACGATCAGGTTGAGGGGGTGGTTGAAGGCGCTGACCGCCACCACCACGCCGATCGGGAACCTCTGTGTGAACGCGACCCGGTGCGCGGAGAACCCGGTGTTGCCCATCGGCACGACCCGGCCGTGCCTGCTGCGCAGGACCTCGATACAGATGCGCAGCCCGTCGATGGCGCGCGCCACCTCGACCCGGGAATCGCTGAGCGGCTTGCCACCGTTCGCGCGCGCCGAACAGCGCGGTCGCCGCTGCCAGCGCATCCTCCACGTGCGCCTCGCCGCCAGTCTCGACGGACCCGATCACCTGGCCGTCAAAGGGCGCGGTCACTTCGCGGCTGCCGTGCGCGGCGCGCCCGCCGGCGACCCGCAGGCGCTGCCGGCCACTCATCCCTTGCATGTCATCAACCCCAGCTTGCGTGTCAGGACCTGGTTCTCGCGGTAGTCCACCGGCATGACCACCAGGCTCGGGCCGGGCTCGTTGAATGCAGCCTCCAGCGTGTCGCGCAGGTCGCGGCTGTTGTCCACCCGGTGCCCGTTCCAGCCAAAGGACTCCGCGAGCTTCAGCCAGTCCGGATTGCCGAAGGCCAGGTCCGTGTGACGATCGAACTCGTTGTCCTGCTTCCAGGCGATCAGGCCATAACCGCCGTCCTCCCAGACCAGCGCGACGAAGTTGACGCCGAGCCTGCGCGCGGTCTCCATTTCCTGCACGTTCATCAGGAAGCCGCCGTCACCGCAAACGGCGAGGATGCGCCTGTCCGGGAGCACCATGCTGGCCGCGATGGCCCCGGGCAACGCGAACCCCATGGAACAGAAGCCATTGGGGATCAGGCAGGTATTCGGCTCGTGGCAATGGTAATGGCGCGCGATCCACATCTTGTGGGCGCCCACGTCCGAGAGCAGCACGTCGTGCGGCCCGAGCGCCTGGCGGGCGTCCCAGAGCGCCTTCTGCGGCCTGATGAAGCCCTCCGTGTCGTCGTCCGCGTGCTCGGCCACGTCGGCCCACATTTCCCCGCGCAAGCGGCGCTGGTCCGAGAAGTCGAAGCGGAGCGCATCGCCCGCGCCCGCAACGCGCTCGTTGAGCATCCAGAGCGTATGCGCGAGGTCGCCGATCAGCTCGACTTCCGGGTGATAGTGCTCGTCGATTTCCGCCGGCAGAAAATCCGCATGAATGATTCGCTTGTCCCGGCCCGGGTTCCAGAGGGCCGGGTGGTACTCGACCATGTCAAAGCCGAGCGTGATGACGAGGTCGGACTGTTCGATGGCCGCCGAGATCCGGTCGCGCGTGCCGAGGCCGATGGTGTACAGGCAGTAGTCGGCGTCCATGTCCACGCAGCCGTTGCCGGCCAATATGACCGGGGATTCAGCATTCCTCAGCAGGGCGAATGCGCGATCCGCGACCTTGTCATCGATCACGGCCCGCCGGTAGCGTCGCGGCGCCATCGGCGCCTTGGCGGTCGGGAGCCTGGCAATATCCTCGGGGAGCTCGATGTGGACCGCGCCGGGCTTTTCGGTGCGCGCCAGCCGCACGGCCTTGCGCACCACCTCGGGAATCGTGTCGGGATGCCGGATGCTCGTCGCCCATTTCGTCACGGGCTCGAACATGCCGACCACGTCCATCACCTGGTGTGACTCCTTATGCAAACGCCGCACCGAGCCCTGCCCCGTCAGCACCAGCATGGGCGCGTGGTCCATGTTGGCGTTGGCCACGCCGGTGATCAGGTTGGTCGCCCCGGGACCCAGCGTGCCGAGCGCGCCGGCCGGATTGCCCGTCAACCGTCCATAGACCTCCGCCATGAAGGCGGCGCCCTGCTCATGCCGCGTCAGCACAAACCGGATCTTGTCCGATTGCTCGAGCGCCATCATGAAATCAGCGTTCTCTTCTCCGGGCACCCCGAAGATGTATTCGATGCCCTCTTCTTCCAGGCACTTCACCAACAAGCCAGCGGCGTTCACATTGCGTCTCCCTGCATGCTGCGATGGCCGATGCCCGTTTCGGCCCGTCCAGGTCAACGGCGCGAAGTTCCTGCTCCGGCCGCCGTTTCGACCGCCGCGGTCACGGTATGGTTCATACCGACATGAACCTACACGCCGCCGAAGTGCTGATGCAGACAGGAAAGGGTTGCGTGGCGCTGTTCGGACGCGCCCTCAGCGGCGGCTGAGGCGGCGCCAGAAATGGATATAGGGATGGTTGTAGAGCGCCCGCGGCCAGGTCACGGCCGACTACGAGGAGCGTGTCGTGCGTATAATCCGCGCTGCCATCGAAACACATCCGATCGCTGCACCCGCTGCTGATGGACAACCCGCTCGTGATCGCGCAGGTACTGGAGTTCGTGCGCGACGGCCGGGGAGGCGCAGCGAGTCTCCTCTCCTGAAGCCGGCCCGGTACGCACGATGGACGCTTTCCTGATCCCCGCCGGCGTGATCGCGCTGGCCGAGCTGGGCGACAAGACGCAGGTGCTGGCCTTCCTGCTGGCGGCGCGGTATCGCGCCCCGCTGCCTATCATCGCGGGAATCGCCGTGGCCGCGCTGGCCAACCATGGCCTGGCCGGCGGCCTGGGCGCTTGGCTCGCGACGGTGCTGAACCCGGAGATCCTGCGCTGGTGCGTCGGCGGCGCCTTCCTTGCGGTGGCCGCGTGGATGCTCCTGCCCGAGAAGACGGACGACGCCGACGCCATCCGGCCGCCGCGCTTCGGGCCATTCCTCGCCACCTTGCTGGCGTTCTTTCTCGCCGAGATGGGCGACAAGACCCAGGTCGCGACCATGGCGATGGTGGTGCATTTCCAGAGCTATCTCCCGGTCATCGCCGGGACGACGACGGGCATGCTCATCGCCAATGTGCCCGCGGTGTACATCGGCGACAGGATGTCGCATCGTCTCCCTGCACGGGCGATCAACATCACCGCTGCCCTCGTGTTCGCCGTGCTCGGCGTGCTGGTCCTGGCCGGCGTCGGCCGGGCGATGACCTCTTGAACTACGAACGGAAAGGAACCGGCATGCCCACACATGACCTCGCTGCCTGGCGTCACAGCCACGCCTTCGATGGTGGCAACCAGGCCGCGGAGCGCGGCACGATGCTGGTGATGTGGATCACGCTGACCATGATGGTGATCGAGATCTCGTCCGGCTGGTGGTTCAACTCCATGGCGCTGCTCGCCGACGGCTGGCACATGGGCTCCCATGCGCTCGCTATCGGGCTCAGCGCCTTCGCCTACGTGGCGGCGCGCCGTTATGCAGCTGACGCCCGGTTCGCCTTCGGCACCTTCAAGATCGAGGTGCTCGCCGGGTTCGCCAGCTCGCTCCTGCTGCTGGTGATCGCGGTGCTCATGGTCGTCGGCTCGGTAGAACGGATCCTCTGGCCACAGGAGATTCGCTACCAGGAAGCCATCGCCGTCGCGGTGCTGGGCCTGGCGGTGAACGTGGCGTGCGCCATGGTGCTGGGCAAGGCCCATGACCATGGACACGATCATCACCATCTCCATCACGACCACGGGCGCGACCACGACCATGCCGGTCATGAGCATCACGACCTGAACCTCAGGGCGGCGTACATGCACGTGATCGCCGACGCCGCGACCTCCGTGCTGGCCATCGTCGCGCTGACCGGCGGCTGGCTGTTCGGCTGGGCCTGGCTCGATCCGGTGATGGGCATCGTGGGCGCGATCCTGATCTCGATCTGGGCGCGCACCCTGATCGTGCAGACCGGCAAGGTCCTGCTCGACAGGGAGATGGATGCCCCCGTGGTTGCGGAGATCCGCAGGGCGGTGGAAACCGGGCCGGACGAAGGGAATACCCGGATCGCGGACCTGCACGTGTGGCGTGTCGGCAAGCGCGCCTATGCCTGCGCCCTGAGCCTCGTGACGCACGATGCCGGGCTCACTCCCGCGCGTGTCCACGAGCAGCTGGCGGCCCACGACGGCATCCTGCATGCCACGGTGGAAATTCACGTGCGCCCGGCGTCACCCTAGCCCTTAGGGCAGGTAGGAATCGCGCCAGCGCAGGACGATGTTGAAGGAGACGGAGACCCGCAACTCGTCCGACAGGTTCGGATGCACCAGGTGATGCAGGAAGGCCGGCCAGAGCAGGATCTCTCCGGCGCGCGGCAGGATACGGTGTTCGGGATCCACCTGCGGGTCGCCGCGCACCGCCAGCATGTTGGCCTGGGGGCGCGGGTCGTAGAAGCTGATCGCGCCCGGGTTGCGGTCGGAACGTCCCGGCAGCGGCCTGGGCTCCGGCACCTGCACGTAATAGGTGCCGCTCAGCCACGCGTGCGGATGGTTGTGCAGGTTGTGGTAATCGCCGAAGCGATTGATGTTGGCCCAGGCCTGCACGTGGTAGTCCAGCGCATAGTCGACCCCCGCAGCGCGCGCATAGTCCAGCACGGCGCGATCGACGCAACTCTTCAGCCAGCCGACCACGGGGTGGGCGTTGTCAAACAGGTTGCCTGCCAGGTATTCGGTGGTGAGATCGGGCCGCCCCCGCTCCAGGCCCGTGACGAGTTCGAGCAGGATCGGGTTGGCCTTGTCGGCACCGGGCAGGCGATGCCGCAGCATCAGGGTAGGCCAGAGTTTCCTGATCTCCGGCGGGTCCTGCATGCCCGCGCTCATCGCGCCGTCACCCCGGCCGCCAGAGGTCTGGCCCGCCGCAGATTTTCGGGTCGGTGTCGTCGACCAGCACCTTGTCCTTGTCGGCGTAATCCAGCGCCCCCAGCACGGCGCGGATGGCGGCCAGGCGCGCGCGGTACTTGTCGTCCGCGCGGATCATGGTCCAAGGCGCCACCGGTGTGTGGCTGCGCCGGAAGGTCTCGGCGATCGCCCCCGAGTAGTCGTCCCAGCGCGCCAGCCCCTTGACGTCGATCGGGCTGAGCTTCCAGTGTTTCAAGGGGTCGGCCTCGCGCTGCAGCAAGCGGCGCAGCTGCTCGGCCCGGCCGACGTTGAGCCACAGCTTGACGAGGACGATGCCCTCGCCCACGAGCGTGCTCTCGAAGGTCGGCAGCTGGGCGAAGAAGCGGGCCCGTTCGTCCGGCGTGCAGAAACCGAACACCTTCTCGATGACCCCGCGGTTGTACCAGCTGCGGTCGAACAGCGCGATCTCGCCCGCGGCCGGGAGATGTGCGACGTAGCGCTGGAAGTACCACTGGGTGCGCTCGCGCTCGGTCGGCTTGGCCAGCGCGATGACACGCGCCACGCGCGGGTTGAGGTTCATGGTCACGCGCCGGATGGCGCCGCCCTTGCCGGCCCCGTCCCGGCCCTCGAAGATAACGACCAGGCGGGCGCCGCTGTCCTGCACCCAGCGCTGGCACTTGGCCAGTTCGATCTGCAAGCGCTCGAGTTCGGACTCGTATTCCGGTTTCTTCAGCCAGCGGTCGTAGGGGTAGCTGTGGTCGAGAATGTCGCGCTTCCCTCCTTGCTCGATGGCCGTGCGCACGGCCTCCGGCGCCTCCTCGGCGAGGTAACGGCGGATGGCGCCGTCTGCGGTCATGCTGCTGTCCTCCCAGGTCGCCGGATCAAATCGATACCATGCCCGCCTGTGCCGCAAGGCGCAAGAGACCGTGATGCTCGCCGCGACCAGGCTTTGAATGTCCTGCACTCCTGTTATTCTTTAGCCCGCCAACAGGGGAGCACACATGACAGACGCCCGGAGAATCTTCGTAATTCTGGATCCGACCACCATGAATCAGCCGTCGCTGGTCATGGCCGAAACCATCGCCGAGGACTTCCTCTCGTCCGGCGCAACGCATGTCGCGCTCCACCTGTATGCCTGTATCGCCGAGGACACGGTGCGCCGGCCGCCCGGCATGGATGAACAGGTCGCGCGCGCGGAAGAACAGTCACGCATCGAGAGCTGGGTGGAACGCCTCGCCGAGCGGGGCCGCTCGCTGGATTTCACGGTCGTCACCGAAGTCGAGATCCAGCCTGACTGGCGCAAGGCCGTGACGGCCGCCGTCGCCCGCCAGCCCTGCGTGCTGGCGATCACGAATATGACCGAGCAGTCGCGCCTGACCCGCTGGATCCGGGAATCCGCCGACTGGCGGCTGCTGCGGGACTGCGCCTGCCCCCTCCTGCTGGTCAAGTCCTACGCGCGGCGCCATATCAAGAACGTGCTCGTCGCGATCAAGCACGGCACCGATGAGCAGATCTACGAGGCCGCGAATGAGCGCCTGCTGCGGACGGGGCGAAGCCTGGCTGAAAGCATGGGCGCGGAATTGCACGTCGTCAGTGCCTACCAGGGGGAATACTTCCCCGACCGGCAGAAACTCGCAGATCGCTGCGGGCTGCCGCGCAACCGGGTACGGGCGGCGGCCGGGACCCCCGAGTCCGTGATCGCCGGCATCGCGAAGGAATTGCCCGCCGACCTCGTCGTGCTCGCCCGGGTCGGAAAATCGGGGAGCGGGGAGAAGCTCGGGCGCACCGCGGAGAAGGTCATCGACGGCCTCTACTGCAACATGCTCGTCCTCCCCATGACCGGGGAATAGCCGCGCCGCGCGCCGCCGGAAAGAAGCGCAGCATGGCCGGACGGCGCCCCCGTCGGATCCGGCGGGTGCTGCTGGCCATTGTCCTGCTGCCCATCCTGTACTACCTGCTCTGCGTGGCCGGGTTCGTTTACCTGCGCTACCTGCCGCCGCTGGTCACCGGCGTCCAGCTCCAGCGCACGATCGAGCGCGCGGCCGCGGGCGAACGGCCATTGCGGGATTACCGCTGGCAAGCGACGGACCGGATTTCGCGGCACTTGCCGCGCGCGGTGGTGGCGGCCGAGGACGCCCGTTTCTTCCAGCACCGCGGCTTCGACTGGAAGGAGCTGCGCCAGGCCCGGCAGCAGGCGCGCCAGGCCGGCGAGCCGATGCGCGGCGCCTCCACGCTCACGCAGCAGCTCATCAAGAACCTGTACTTCACCACGCACCGCAACCCGCTGCGCAAGGTGTACGAGTGGACGCTGACGCCCCCGGCGGAGTGGATCCTGGGCAAGGACCGGATCCTGGCGCTGTACGTGAACGTCGTGGAGTTCGGTCCCGGAATCTTCGGCGCGGAGGCGGCCGCCCGACACCACTACGGCATCGACGCTGGATCCCTGTCCCGCCGCCAGGCCGCGAGCCTCGCCGCCGTGCTGCCCGCGCCGCTCCGGCGCCGGCCGCGCGACATGGAGGAATACACCGTGATCATCGAGCAGCGGATGAGCCAGCTGGGCTGGTGAATGTGCGGGGTTCCGCAAGATAGGCGTCGGCGTCGAAGCGCCGGGTCTGCCAGCGGAACGTCGTCGTGAAGCGCGGCCAGAGCGTGGCGTTGCGGCCGCTGACCGGATGAAGGTACCAGCTGCCGCAGCCGCCGCTGTTCCACACGGTGCGCTCGAGCCGCTGCTGCAGGCGATCGTTCCAGGCCTGCTGGGGCGCGTCGCGGACCTCGACCACCGCCGTCCCGCTGCGCTGCATCCACGCCAGCGCATCGACGACATAGCGGATCTGGCCCTCGATCATCAGGATGACCGAGTTGTGGCCCAGCGCGGTGTTGGGCCCGAGCAGGGTGAAGAAATTCGGGAAGCCGGCCACCGCAGTGCCCTTGTACGCGGCGGGACCGTCATCCCACAGCCGGGCCAGGTCCAGGCCGCCGCGCCCGAGGATCATGCCCTCCGGCACCGGCGCGGTGGCCTGGAAACCGGTACCGAGGAGGATGACGTCGGCGGGGCGGGTCCGGCCGGCGGCATCGGTGATCGAGTCCTTGCCGATCGAGCGGATGGGCGTGGTGACGAGTTCCACGTTGGCGGCGCCGATCGCGGGATAGTAGTCGTTGGACATCAGGACCCGCTTGCAGCCCATCGCGTAGTCCGGCGTCAGCTTGGCCCGCAGCGCCGGGTCGCCGACCTGCTCGTGCAGGTGCCGCATGGCCTTGCGGCGATGCAGGAACGTCAGCCGGGGGAACCGGGTGAACGCGGGAAGGCGCGTCTCCAGCAGCAGGAACAGGGCCAGCCGCACCAGCCAGCGCGCCGGCGGAAAGGCGCGGTAAAGCGACTGCTCTACCGGGCCGATCTCGCGATCCGGCTTCGGCAGGATCCACTGCGCGCTGCGCTGGTAGACATCGAGCCGCCCGGCCTCGCGCTGGACGTGCGGCACGAACTGGATCGCGGAAGCGCCCGTGCCGATCACCGCCACGCGCTGGCCCGCCAGCGCGAGCGCGTCCGGCCACTGCTGGGAGTGAATCACCGGCCCGGCGAATTCATCCAGGCCCGGAATGTCCGGGCGGGCCGGGCGCGACAGCCCACCGATCGCCGAGACCAGCACGTCGGCCGTACGGACCTGGCCCTGCGCGTCGGTGATCTCCCAGCGCCGGCGCTCCTCGTCCCAGCGGGCCTGGCTAACCGTGGTATTGAAGCGCAGGTGCCGCGCGAGGCCGAAGCGCTCGACGCAGTCAGCCAGGTAGCGCTGGATTTCGGCGCGCGGCGCGAACTGCCGCGACCAGCCGGGCCGGGGCGCGAACGAAAAAGAATACAGGTGCGACTGCACGTCGCAGGCGCATCCCGGGTAGCGGTTGACCCACCAGGTACCCCCGACGCCGGCGGCCGCTTCGAGGATGACGAAATCCTCTTCGCCGGCCTCGCGCAGCTTGATCCCCAGGCCCAGACCCGAAAACCCCGCGCCGATGATCACCACGCGATGGTGGCGGGTGACGTCGAATGGCATACAACCTCCAGGGATCTCCGGGCGCGACGCCCGATGTGAGCGATGCCCGGCAGTATCCATGGGTTGCATCATCTTGCACAAGGCGCCGATCAGGCCGCCGGATAGCGCTCGCAGAACTGCTTCAGGACGAGTGTCAATAGCGCGATGATGTCTCAGCAACATCCCTGCTCCAGCTGGATGGGCGGGCAGCGGGTATCGCCATAGGAACAGAACACGCAGCAATCACCGGGCCTCGGCCGCAACAGCTCGCCGCAGCCGCGACACTCGTAGAAAAACTGGCATGCGTCTGTCGGCATGACTTCCGTGGCGCTGGCCTGGCACAGGGGACAGGTCAGGGTCGAATCCGGCTTGAATGTCGGGCAGGGTTTCATTGGCGCTCCAGGTTGATCATGATTCGCCGGCCGCGCCGATGCTTGCGAGCGTGGTTACTCCAGGGGCTCCAGTTGCGCCAGTTCCGCGTCGGTGAACACGCGCGAGCGCGTGTGGAAAGCCTTGCCCTCCGGTCCTTCGAGGGAGAAGGTGCCGCCGTGGCCGTCGATGACGTCGATGATCAGCTGCGTGTGGCGCCAGTATGCGTACTGCGCCTTGCCCATGTAGAACGGACAGCCGCCGATGTCGCCCAGGTACACGTCTCCGGCCCCAATCGTGAGCTCACCGGGCAGGTAGCAATTGGCGGCGCTGTTGTCGCAGCAACCGCCGGACTGGTGAAAGATCAGCTCCGGGCCATGCCTGGCCTTGAGTTGCTCGATCAGCACGATCGCCGCCGCCGTGGCGATGACTTTTTCGACCACTCAGAAGAACCCCAGCCGGGTCTCGCTGTAGCTGACCAGCAGGTTCTTGGTCTGCTGGTAATGGTCGAGAATCATCTTGTGGGTCTCGCGCCCGATGCCGGATTCCTTGTAGCCGCCGAAGGCCGCGTGCGCGGGGTAGGCGTGGTAGCAGTTGGTCCACACGCGCCCTGCCTTGATGGCGCGGCCCATGCGGTAGGCCACGTTGCCGTTCCGGCTCCAGACCCCCGCGCCCAGGCCGTACAGCGTGTCATTGGCGATTTCCAGCGCCTCGGCCTCGTCCTTGAAGGTCGTGACGGCCAGCACGGGCCCGAAGATCTCTTCCTGGAAGATGCGCATCTTGTTGTGGCCCTTGAATAGCGTCGGCTGGACGTAATAACCCTCGGCCAGGTCACCCTCCAGCTTCGCCCGCGCGCCGCCGATCAGCACCTCCGCGCCTTCCTGCCGGCCCAGGTCGAGGTAGGAAAGAATCTTGGTGAGCTGCTCCTGCGAGGCCTGCGCGCCCATCATGGTGTCCGGGTCCAGCGGATTGCCCTGCTTGATCGCGGCCACGCGCTCGAGCACACGTTCCATGAACCTGTCGTAAATGCTTTCCTGGATCAGGGCCCGGCTCGGGCAGGTGCACACCTCGCCCTGGTTGAAGGCGAACAGGACAAGGCCTTCGATGGCCTTGTCGAGGAATGCGTCGTCCTTGTCCATGATATCGGCGAAGAAAACATTGGGTGACTTGCCGCCGAGTTCGAGCGTGGCGGGAATGAGGTTGTTGGCGGCCGCCTGTGCGATCACGCGCCCGGTCGTAGTGGAACCGGTGAAGGCAATCTTCGCGATCCGCTTGCTCTGCGCCAGCGGCAGGCCGGCCTCACGGCCATAACCGTTGACGATGTTCAGCACGCCGGCCGGCAGGATGTCCTCAATCAGCTCAGCCAGGATCAGGATGCTGATCGGCGTGGACTCGGCGGGCTTCAGCACTACGCAGTTGCCCGCGGCGATCGCCGGGGCCAGCTTCCACGCGGCCATGAGAATCGGAAAATTCCACGGAATGATCTGGCCGACCACCCCCAGTGGCTCCTGGATGTGATAAGCGACCGTCTCTGCGTCGATCTCGCTGATGCTGCCTTCCTGGGAACGAATGCAGCCGGCGAAATAGCGGAAGTGATCGATTGTCAGCGGAATATCCGCGTTAAGCGTCTCGCGGATCGGCTTGCCGTTGTCCACCGTGTCGGCATAGGCGAGGCGCTCGAGGTTCTGCTCGAGGCGGTCAGCGATCCTCAGCAACATGTTGGAGCGTTCGGCTGGCGAGGTCTTGCCCCACCCGTCTGCCGCAGCGTGCGCGGCATCCAGGGCCAGCTCGATGTCTTCGGCCGTGGAACGCGCGACCCGCGTGTAGGGCTTGCCACTGATGGGGGTCACGACGTCGAAGTACTGCCCCTGGACGGGCGCACGCCATTGTCCGCCGATGAAGTTGTCGTATTTCGCCCTGTAGTCGATGATCGCGCCCGCGGCGCCCGGTGCCGTATAGGTCATGTTTTTCCCTCCAACGCTGTCATGCTGCTTGTTCTGGGTGCTATACGGACATGCTACAACGAAATTGCTGCGCGAACGCAAGCTGCCGCCAAAGCGCCGGCAGGCGGGTCAGTGATTACGAACCCGACCCTGTCTCGCGACTTTATTCCGCCTCCGCCAACGCGGCAAGGCTGTCCGCAAAAGCCTCCAGCAACAAGCGATTCAAGCCGGCCGTCACCGCGCCGATGTTATTGCTGCGCGCCGTGTCGCGCCGCGTCGCGCGCCCTTGGGCGACGACCTGCCCGCTGCGTCGCTCCACCAGCACCACCGCCAGCGTGACGGCAAGCTCTGGCGGGCGCTCCGGTACGGCGCCCTCCGGATATGTCGCCTGGAAGTCTCGCACGGCCACCCGGAGCTCGTAACTCGCCGAACGCAGCAATGCCGGGTCGACGGAGACGCCGAGTTCCTGCTCCAGGCCTTCGATCAGCGCTCGGTGAACCAGTTCGTCAAGCGGCTCCGCCCAGCGTACCCCCGCATATTCGGTGACGGTGTGGGGGCCGAGGAAGAGCACGATCCGGTCCGTGGCCAGCACCCCCGACATGCTCGGCACGGCGACGACCATCGACCCGGGCGGCGCGAACGTCCCGCGGAGCTCGAGGCCGGCGCCATGCAGGCGATAGGTATCCGGCGGCCGCTCGCTGGAGGTAAACGGACTGCATGCGCTCAGCAGTAGCAGTGCCAGGACGACTGTGGTGCGTTTCATCGCGCGATCTCCACTCCGCCTTCGACCCGGCGGTGCAGCAATACGGAAGGTTCGGCCTCGAGCTTTCGCACCAGGGCCTCGATGGCGCGCACCGCGTCACGGCCATCGCGCAATAACAGGTCCAGCTCCGGCAGTGTCTCGGCCGTGAGGCGATCAAAATTGTTTTCCGCCAGGCGGTTCAGGCGTTCACTCAGTTCCCCCGCGCCGGCCAGCACGCGCTCGAGTTCCCGCATGGCGGCGCCCGCGGCCCTGAGCGTCTCGCGGGCCTCGCCCAGCATCCCGTCCACGGCCGCCATGCTCGTCGCAGCCTGGCTGGCGAGCGTATCGAGGTTCACCATCAGGCCGTCGGCACGCGCGGCCAGGCTGCTCAGGCTGGCGCTGAACTCCGCCAGGTTCGCCGTGATTTGGGCCAGGCCCCTGCGGTTGTCCTCCCCGAGCAGCGCATTGAGGCTGTCGGCCACTCCGGAGAGGCTGTCCAACAGTGCCGGCAGGCCCTCGAATAGCCGGTCGAGGTTGGACGCTTCAGCTGGAATTACCGGCAGGCTCGCGCCCTCCGGCCGCCGCACCGGCCCGGCGTCGGAGTCGATCGTCTGCAGGGCGACGTAGGAGCGCCCGGTGATGCCCTCGGGCTCGATCCTGGCGGCGGTCGAAGCATTCACCGGCACGCCTTCGTCGAGCCGGATACGGACTTCGACCAGGTCGCTGGCGGCCAGGGTGATCCGGTCGACGCGCCCGACGCTGACGCCGAGGTACTTGACCGGCGATCCGGCGCCCACGCCGGTGACCGCGCCATGCACCTGCACCGTGTAGCTCTGGCCACCGGGCGTGGCGTAGCGTTGTGCCTGCCAGAGCAGGAAGGCCAGGAACATGCCGCCCAGCAGGGCGACGGTGACGCCCACGGTGACATAGCGGATATCTCTTTCCATTTAGGCCCCGTCACTCCTTGCCGAGCATGAGATTCATGCGGCTGCCGCGGAAATAGTCCCGCACCCAGGGATGCTCGCTGGCGCGCAGCTGCGACAGTGTGCCGCTCAGGGTGCTGCCGTCGACCAGCACCGCGATTCGGTCGCACGCGCTGATCAGCGTATGAAGATCGTGCGTGACCACGATCACCGACAATCCGAGCGTGTCGTTCAGGCTCATCAGCAGTTCGTCGAGCGCCGCGGCCGCGATCGGATCGAGCCCGGCGGTGGGCTCGTCCAGGAACAGGATCTCCGGCTCCAGCGCCAGTGCCCGCGCGAGCGCCGCACGCTTCACCATGCCGCCGGACAGCTGGCCGGGAAACAGGTCGCCCGCCTTCATCGGCAGCCCGACAAGGCGCAGCTTCAGCTCCGCCAGTTCGCGCATCAGCGGCGCCGGCAGATCGAGCTTCTCGCGCATCGGCTGCTCCACGTTTTCCACCACCGTCAGCCCGGAAAACAGCGCCCCACCCTGGAACATGACGCTCCAGCACCTCTGGAAGCCGCGCAGTTCCGTCTCGGACAGGGACAGCAGGTCCACGCCGCGAAACCACACCTTGCCGGCGTCGGGCCGATGCAGCCCGACGATGGACCGCACCAGCACCGACTTGCCGGCGCCGGAGCCGCCGACCAGCCCGAGGATTTCGCCTCTGTGGATCTCCAGGTCGAGCCGGTCATGCACCACGTCGGCGCCGAAACGGTTCACCAGGCCCTCGACCCAGATCAGGCAGTCGCCTGGGCCGCGCTCAGATGCCGAGCTGGACATGAATCACCGCGAACACCGCATCCGCGGCCAGGATGAGAAACAGGGACTGCACCACCGAGATCGTGGTCAGGCGCCCCACGCTGTCCGCCGAACCCGACACGCGCAGGCCCCAGAAACAGCCGGTGGTGGCGATCAGGAACGCAAACACCGGGGTCTTCATCATTCCCGCCCAGAAATTCCGCGCGGTGATCACTTCGCTGGCGTTGAGAAAATAGGCCTCGACGGTCATATCGAGCAGCAGGTGGGCGCTGAGCAGCGCGCCCAGCATGCCGGCCACATTGGCCAGCAGCGTCATCAGCGGGAGCATGAGCATGAGCGCCAGCACCCTCGGCAGCACCAGCACCTCGTAAGGATCGAGTCCCATGGTCTGCATGGCGTCGATTTCCTCGCGCATCTTCATCACGCCGATCTCGGCGGTGAACGCGCTGCCGGACCGGCCGGCCACCACCACCGCCGTGAGCAGCGCGCTCAGCTCGCGCAGCAGGCTGCCGACGGTGAACTCCACGGTGAACACCTCGGCGCCGAACTGCGCCAGCTGTGCGGCGCCCTGGTAGGCGGTGACCACGGCAATCAGGAAGGTCATCAGCGTGACGATGGGCAGCGCGGAAACGCCGGCGTGATACATCGCGGCCACTACGGCCTGGACGCGAATGCGGCGCGGTTGCCGCATGCAGCGGCCGCTGGTCATGAACACCCGCCCAAGGAAGGCCGCGGCGTCGCCGAGATGGAGGATGCCGGAGACGGTAGCCCGCCCGAGCGCCTCGAACCGGGCCAGTAGCGGGATGTCCACGCCCAGCGTGTGCTCGCCGTCGTCCGGACAAACCTCTTCGAGGTGCTCGATCAGATGGAAGTTGGCCGCGCGGAAGCCGCTCAGCGCGACCTCGTGACCACTGCCGCGCAGCAGGCGTACGGTCTTCTGCAACAACCAGGCGCCAGCGGTGTCCAGTTGCGCCAGGCCAGCGCACTCGAAGCGCACCCGGTCCCCCGGGTGCAGCCGGCCAGGCAGCCGGGCCAGCGTTGCCGCGATGTCACCGGCCCGCAGGATGGTCCACTCGCCGGACAGCCGGCAGACCAGCTCGCCATCGACCTGTTCGGCCTCGATCATGCGGGCGCCTGTTGAGTGCATGCTCTGAACATCCAGGCCCTCCGTCGCCGCGTCCCGTCAGGCCCGGATATCCTGCTCGAAACTGTCGGGGCGGGTTTTCGCCCAGAAGCGGGCGAAGACTTCGTGCGCCGGCTTGCCATGCAGCAATTCACCGGGCTGCAACATGGGGAACAGCGACTCGTAGGAGCGGACTTCATGTTCGTCCACCCGGCGGATGATGTGCTCCGGCGTGAGCAGCGCCGGGTGCTCGAGGCCCGCCGCGGCCACCAGGGACGCGACCGAGCGCAGCGTGCTGCGGTGATAGTTGAAGACCCGTTGCCCCTTGTCGGTGACGTCCAGGTTGCGCCAGCGGGCGCGATCCTGAGTCGCAATTCCGGTCGGGCAGTGATCCGTGTGGCAGCTCAGCGACTGGATGCAGCCGAGCGCGAACATGTAGCCGCGCGCCGCATTGCACCAGTCGGCGCCAAGGGCCATCGTCCGCGCGATATGGAATCCGGAAGTGATCTTGCCGGCCGCGGCGATCCGGATGCGGTGCCTCAGCTCGACGCCGACCAGCGTGTTATTGACCAGCATCAGCGCCTCCCGCAGGGGCACCCCGACGCGATTGATGAATTCCAGCGGCGCGGCGCCGGTGCCGCCCTCGCCGCCGTCCACCACGATGAAATCCGGCAGCAGCTCGCATTCGAGCATGGCCTTGACGATCGCGAACCACTCCCAGGGGTGTCCCAACGCGAGCTTGAAGCCCACGGGCTTGCCGCCGGACAGCTCACGCAGCCGCGCCACGAACTGCAGCAGTTCGAACGGCGTGGAAAATGCGGTGTGCCTGGCCGGCGAGATGACGTCGGCGCCTGGCGGCACGCCGCGCGCCTCGGCGATCTCCCGGTTCACCTTCGCCGCCGGCAATATCCCGCCCTGCCCCGGCTTGGCGCCCTGCGACAGCTTGATCTCGATCATCTTCACCTGGTCGGCTGCGCTGGCCGCAGCGAACCGTTCGGCATCGAAGTGGCCGTGCTCGTCGCGGCAGCCAAAATAGCCGGAACCGATTTCCCACACCAGGTCGCCGCCGTGCTCGCGGTGATAGCGGGAGATCGAGCCCTCCCCGGTGTCGTGATAGAAGTGCCCACGCGCGGCGCCGGCATTCAGCGCCCGGATGGCGTTCGGCGAGATGGACCCGAAGCTCATGGCCGAGATGTTGAAGATGCTGGCCGAGTAGGGCTGCGCGGCTTCCGCGCCAACCACCACCCGGAAATCATGCGACAGTTTTTCCAGCGGCCTGATCGAGTGGTTGATCCATTCGTAGTCGGTCGCATAGACGTTCAGCTGGGTGCCGAACGGCTTGTTGTCCCGCACGCCTTTGGCACGCTGGTAGATCGCGACGCGCTGCTCGCGGGCAAAAGGGCGCTCGTCGTGATCGGACTCGATGAAGTACTGGCGGAACTCCGGCCCGATGGACTCCAGGAAATAGCGAAACTGGATCAGTATCGGGTAGTTCCGGCTGAGCGTGCGGCGGCGGGAACTGACATGGAACAGCCCGAGCAGCGCCAGGGGAGCGAACACGATCACTCCCACATACGCGAAAGGTGTCCAGCGAAGCAGGGCCAGGCTGAGCAGCGCCCCGATCACGCAGACATAGAACACCGACCTACCCGCCGTGATCACGAGCTGCACAAGATTGCTCCCATCAGCTCGCGGCCCGGCGCGGCGCTCAACGGGCCGCGCGCTTGTCGGCCCAGCGCCGGATCCAGTAGTCCGCGCTGAAGAACCGGCCGCCGCCCGTAAACATCAAGGTGATCAGCATCACCAGGTAGGTGGCGGCAAACTCGATCCCGTTGTTCAGGATCGTGATCGAGCCGCGCGCGGTGAGCCAGCTGTAGTTGCCATGTTCCCGCAGAATCTCTATTGCCGCGGCCTTGCGGGGGACCGCCTCCATCACGCGTTCGTTCGCCAGCCAGCTGGAGGCGTCGGAGATGGCGAGCCAGCCATGCTCCCAGTGCACCGTGACCATGGCCACGACCATCGTGATCGCGAGGGGGATGGCGACGAGGCGGGTGGCCAGCCCGATGACCAGCGCGATGCCGCCGAGCAGCTCGGTGCCGGCCGCCAGCGTCGTCATCAGGTAGGGGAACGGCAGGCCGAGACCCCAGTCGGGATTGCCGAACCACGCCGCCGTATCCTCGAATGATGCGAACTTGGTCCAGCCCGCCTGCATCATGACCGGCGCGAGGTATAGGCGCAGCAGCAAGGGAGCCAGGCCGTCCAGCGGCTCCAGGGCCCCGAACAGGCGTCGGTAGAGGGTATTGGCGGCGGTGACAAGATCGGTCATGGCAGTGTCCTGGTGCGTACTTGAACGGAGGCGGGCGTGGTCTCAATCAATAGCGCCGCTGCGGGGTCCCGGCACGGGACCCCGCAGCGGGCGGGCATTCCCGGAACCGTCAGGCGAGACCGCCGCACTTGCCCTCGCCGCACTTGCCCTCGGCATCCTTTTCCTTGGCATCGCCGCCGCACTTGCCTTCGCCGCACTTGCCCTCGGCATCCTTTTCCTTGGCGTCGGCGCCGCACTTGCCTTCGCCGCACTTGCCCTCGGCATCCTTTTCCTTGGCGTCGCCGCCGCACTTGCCTTCGCCGCACTTGCCCTCGGCGAGCGCAACCATGTAGCCATTGTTGAGGTCAGTCATGCTGAACAGCGAGCTGGCGGGTTCCGCATTCGCGGCGTGGCTGATCCCGAGTGCAGCCACCATGGCGGCGCTGACGAGTCCGGAAGTCTTGATGAGTGAGTTCTTCATGATCGTGTTTCCTTTCAGTTGATGGATAGTGAGAAGTAAAGAGTCAGGCAGATGAAGAGGTCAGCGGGTCCGCCGCGGGCCTCCGGAGGCTTCGTTCGTGTCGTCCAGGTGCGGGGGTTGATCCGTGCATTCCAGTCGCCCGACCACCCGACTGACAAAGTCGTCCGGAGGCGAGGTTGCGCCGCCGCGGATGGCCAGTGTCTGTACCAGCAGCCGCAGGTGACGCAAGTGCCGCCGACAGTGAGTGCAAAACAACAGGTGCAATCTCACTGCCAGCCAGGACGCAGGCGGCAACCGGCCTTCCAGCAAGTCGCCGGCATCCTCGTGCACTTCGCGGCAGGTTTTCATTCATTTTCATCCGGTTCCGTGGGTCGGGCGCATGCATGGCCCCGACTTGCCTGTTTCCTCGTACAGGCAATAGACGCACGAGTTCGCGGTGCGTTACACGACCCAGGAAAGAATTCCGCCAGTCAGCCCGAACGTGACGGCGACAGGCGCGGCGGCGTCAACGGCTGGCGCCGGGTTCCTCGTCTCCGCCGGCCCGGGGAGCGCTCGCGAGGGGAACCCTGGCCAGCAGCCGGTCGATGGCATCGGCATCCAGCGGCGGCGCCGTGCTCGCAGCACGCGCGGACATGGCCGTCACCAGCTGACGCAGGTGGTGGACTAACCGTCGGCATTTGGTGCACATCAACAGGTGCAGCCGCACGGCCAGCCGTCGGCGCCACGGCAGCTCGCGGTCGAGATAATCGCTGGCATGACGGGTAACCTCGCGGCAGGTCAACATGTTCCGGTTTCCTGGAAGCGGTTGATCATGTCCACCAGGCGCAGGCGAGCGCGATGCAGGAGGACACGGGCATTGGTCGCGCTCAGCTCCACCGCCGCGCAAATCTCCTCGAAGGAAAGCACCTGCATGTCGCGCATGACGAGCACCGTGCGCTGGTGGTCGGACATCAGCGCGATGTGCTTGTCGATGCATTCCTGCAGCTCGTCCGCGGTCAACAGCGCTTCCGGCGAACTCACATTCCACGCCGGGGGCGGCGATGACCAGTTGCCCTCGCGGTCGAACCAGTCGGGGGCATCATCGACAGCGTCCGGCAGGTCCGCCGCGGTCACCTCGCGACGAAACTTGCGGAGAACAGAGATGGCCTGGTTGGTGACGATGCGCTGCAGCCAGGTGGCAAGCCCGGAACGACCCTCGAAGCCGTCTATTTTCTGGTAGACGGTCAGCCAGGCCTCCTGGACGACATCCTCGGCGCGGCCAGGTCCGGCAATCGCGCGGGCAGTGGCGAGCATCGGCCCACTGTAACGCGCCACCGCCTCGCGAAAAGCGTCCCGGGATCCGGCGCGCAGTCCCTCCAGCAGCGACGACTCTTCAGTCGCGACTGGTTTCATTGGACCCGCGCCAGCGAACGCGTATTGCACACGCCGATTCCGTGGCGGAGAAGGTGTGTCACTCACGGCCTCTTCAGCAACTGTACAGCCGGAGTGTACCGCATGGCCTGGGGCCTGGAGGATCGGCAGTGCCCCGGCGCCCAGGCGCCGGCGCACTGCCGTTGGGCTACAATCGGTGAAATTCGTCTCGGGATCGCCACCTTGCGTAACGCCACTATCACCGGCTGGGGCAAGTGCATGCCGCCCGCCGTACTGTCCAACGCGGACATCTCCACCTTCCTCGACACGGACGACGAGTGGATCACCAGCCGGACCGGCATCAGCGAGCGGCGCATCTCGCACGTGCCGCTTGGCGAGCTCGGTTACGTCGCCTCCCGGCGCGCGCTGGCCTGCGCGGGCCTGCAGCCCGAGGATATCGACCTGATCATCTTCGGCACCTGCAGCTTCGACGAGCAGGTGCCCAACATGGCCTCCGGCGTGCAGAAGCGGCTCGGCGCGGTGAACGCGGGCGCGATGGACATCAACACCGCCTGTACCAGCTATCTCTACGGCCTCGCTACCGCGAGCGCGATGATCTCCCAGGGCACCGTGAATAACGTGCTGGTGATCGGCGGCGAACTCATCTCGCCGCTGATGGACTGGACCAACCGTGGCGTCGCGGTGCTGTTCGGCGACGGCTGCGCGGCGACCGTGCTGCAGCCCACGGAGGCCGACGAGGGCGTGCTCGCCAACAAGCTGGGTTGCTATGGCGACGTGCGTGAAATCCTCCTCGTGCATGGCATAGGCCAGCGCTACGCCAACCGCGGCTGGGTCAACGGTGACACCCAGTGGGTATTCGAGGGCCAGGAAATCTTCAAGCGCGCGGTGGTCGGCATGAGCCAGGCCTGCGAGACCGTGCTGCAGGCCTGCGGCATGGGTGCGGACGACATCGATCTCGTGGTGCCGCACCAGGCCAACCTGCGCATCATCGAGGCCGTCGCGAAGCGGGCGCACATCCCCATGGAGCGCTGCTTCGTGAACGTGCATCGCTACGGCAACATGTCGGCCGCCACGGTGCCCGTCGCGCTCGTCGAGGCACTCGAGGCCGGCCGCATCAAGCCCCACGCCAACCTGCTGCTGACCGGCTTCGGCGGCGGCCTTACCTGGTCGGCGCACGTCGTGCGCTGGGGTGAGCGGACCACGCCGCTCGGCGAGAGCGATGCCGAGTTGCCGCCGCTGGAGCGCAGCGCGCTCGAGATCGTGCGGGGTCACATGGCGGCCAAGCACGGGAGCCGGGAAAGCGCCTGAAACCCGGGCGACCCGCGGGGCCGGGCGGGTGCCCGGTCAGTCTCGCAGCGTGGTGAGCCCGACGAAGGTGCCGCCGTTCTGCTCGCAGACCGCGCGCATGAGGGTGGCGAACTGGATCCCCGTGGTCTGCAGGTGAGGCGCCTGCGTGAACAGCACCGGGAAGCCCACCGCGTGGATGCGCACCGGACGCTGCCCGCTCCGGTCAGGGGCGTTGAGCCGGTCCACGGTCCGCACCACGTCCTCGATCGACCGACCCGAGAACTCGTCGCCCATGACGTAGAGGCTGACGCGCTGCCCCGAGCGGCCGAAGGTCTCGATGGCGCGGGTGACGCCCTCGACCGGGCTCGAATTGGAGAACACGTTCCACCCGCGCAGGGTGTCGATGATCGCGCGACGCCGGGCCGGCGTGTCGGGAATCCAGCGGCCGGCATAACGGGGAAACATGTACTGGCCCATGTCGTTCATGACCTGGATACCCTTGAGGCCCGGATACGCCTCGAGGATCTCCTCGACCTTCTGCAACAGGAGCGGCCACGCGTAACCGAACATGCTGCCCGAGGTGTCGATGATGAACACGATGTACTCGCTGTCGATCGGGATGCCGCCGACGGTGGTGTCGTCCACCGGGCGGCGATAGGAATCGCCGAGCAGGCGCTTCATCTCCTCGCTGAGCGACTGGCGCGCCTCCGCGAGCTGGCCCTCGACCGCGGTGGTGACGTGCGCGCGGTCGCGGGTGGCGCGGAAGCGGCCCTCGATCGCCGACAGGTCGCCCTGCAGGCGCGCGACGCGCGCCTCGATCTCGGCAGTCTGCTCGCGGCGGCTGACGAGCTCCTGGTTGACGATGCGTGTCTCGCCGCGGATCTCCACGAGCTCCTCCTCCAGCGCAACGATGAGCGCCTCGAGGTCCTCGCTGCTCTGCTGCAGGATCACCGGCTCGGCGAACTTGGTCAGCACGAGCAGCAGGATGACCGCGCCGAAGCCGCAGCAGATCACGTCCAGGAAGGAGAGGCTCAGCCCCTGCAGATCCCTGCGCTGGCGCCGGCTCACGGCCAGTCCCTCGAGGGCGCGAGGTAGGCGCCACGCGTGCCGATGGCGAGCTTCCAGTAGGCGCTTGCCGCCTCGGCGTCGCCTTCCATCGGCAGCAGGATCACATTCACCGGGACGCCCTTCGGCAGCAGGCCCTGCGCTTGCTCGAAGTGGCGCATGCGCTCGCGGCCGGTCACGGTGCGTGCGCGCGGCCGGCTCTCGCCCATGGTCGGCAGGCCGTCGGTGACGAGGAACACGTTGTCCGGCGGCGGCTGCATGCGGCGCACGGCGTTGAAGGCATGCCACAGGCTGGTGCCGCCGTGCGGCACAGTGCCCCGCATCTCGCGGATGGCCTCGTCGAGGCGCTCCGGGTCGGCGGAGTCCAGCCAGCGGCCCTCGCTCTCCGCCACTACCGGCCTGGCCGTCTCCGCGAAGCGGTACACCTGGAAGCTCGAGTCCGGCGCGAGCTGCGTGGTGATCCACTCGACCGTGGCGAGGGCGCGCTGCCACTTCGGCGCGCGCAGCTTCTGCTCGTCCGGCATGTTGCGCCGGCGGATGACATTGACCACCGTGTCGTCGAGCATGCTGGCCGAGGCGTCGAGCAGGATCAGCACATGCTTGCCCCCGACCCGGACGCCCGTGACGTACTGGCGGTCGCCGTCGCCGGTGAAGGCGCGCACACGCGTGCCCTCGTCGCTCGGGCGCCGCGCGGCGGCGGAGAGCCGGCGGCTCTCCTCGTCGAGCGACAGCAGGTCGGCCTTGAGCCGCTCGATGCTTTCCCGCTGGGCGACCGTGCTCTCCTCCAGCGTCGCGAGCTCCGCCTGCCGCGTGCGGCTCAGCTCGATGATGCGCTGCGCCTGGCCCTGCGCCTCGACCCGGCGCTTCTCGATGTCCTCCAGCGTGTTGCGCAGCTCGACCAGGTGCTCCTCGCCCTCCGCCGTCTCCAGGCGCAGCATTTCCGCGCGAATCGACAGCTCGCGATTCATCTCGTCGGAGCGCTTCGCCATGGTCGAATTGATGATCACGAAAAACAGCACGATTGCGCCGAAGCCACAGCTCATGATGTCCAGGAAGGACAGGCTGAAGGTCTCCGTCGCGCGGCGTCCCTTACGGCTGCTCACGGGCCCTCCGGCCGCAGGCGGATCAGGTGCAGCACGACGCCGGGCGAGCCGATGCGCAGCTGGTCGCCGGCGGCCAGCGCACGGCGCCCGCTGATGCGCTGGTCGTTGACGAAGCTGCCGTAGCGGCTCAGGTCCTCGACCACGACGCGCCCATTCTCGAGGCGGACGATGCAGTGCAGCCGGGAAACCCCCGCCGGGGAACCGCCGATGGCCAGCCCCGGCGTCCCGGGCGGCGGCGCCGTGCCGATGGCGAGCCCTTCCGCGCCGATCGGCAGCGCCTCGCCCTCGTACAGGAGATGGCTCGGCGCGACCGTGCCCGGCGCACTCCCGCCGGCGTCGAGCGACTCGGGCGGCGACTCCAGGCTGCCGAGTGCTGGCAGGCGAGTCACGAAGCGCACTCCGCCGGCCTCGGCGGAGAACGCCTCCACGCGGGCCAGTGCGCCCGCGACGGCGGCGTCGGGGGCGAGCCTGAGCAGCTCGATGCCCGGCTGGTCGTTGAGAAAGCGAACCAGGTCGGGCAGGGCCGCGACCCGGTGCGATACCTGCAGCAACCACCGTGTGCCCGGCCGGCGCAGCTGCTCCAGCCGCTCGGCAATGGCCTGGTATGCCCCGGCTGCGGCCGCGACGACGGGGCCGCGCGCGAGCGTCGCGGCCAGCGGCCGCCCGTTCAGGTCCAGCTCCGCAGCAACCTCCTCGGCGTCGAGCAGCGCGGCGAGCCAGCCCGGCAGCCGGTCGTACAGCGCCTGCTCGGATTCGGCGGCGTGCAGGGGATCGAAGCGCGTCTGCTGGACGAAGGCGCCCGCCGCGACCCGCGTCCAGGCCTCCTCGAGCGTGAGCAGGCCGGCGGCCGGCAGGACCTCCGCTTCCGCCCGCTGCAGGTCGCCCGGCTGCTCGAGACGCGTCAGCAGCGCGCCGTGCAGGCCAAGGTCGAGGTGCGCGAGCTCCCGGCCCGGCGCCCGCTGCGTGCTGGCCGCGACCGCGGCGTCGACCACGCCCCGGACCGCGATGCCGAGCTCGGCGGCGATGCCGAGGACGAGCCCGAGGGCCTCGCGGCCCAGGAACGCCGGCGCGACCAGCAGCAACGCGTCGGCGCCGGCCGGCCGCCGGCGCCAGATCGCATCGAGCTGCGCGCAGGCGAGATCGGCATGCGAGCCGGCCAGCGCCGTCGGCTGCGCCAGCGGCTCCGTATCGAGCCGGGCCCAGAACCGCCGGTTGACCCGCCGCGGCCGCAGTCGCGATTCGGCGCGGGCCTCCGCGCCGAGCAGCAGCCGGTCCGGGTCGAGCAGGGCGTAGCCCGGGCCCTCGTCGCGCCAGTCCTCGCCCGTCGAGCTGAGCAGGCCGGCGTCGTTCAGCTCGAGCGCGAGCAGGCCCATGCGCGCTTACCTGACCTGGAGCTGTCGCACCAGGTGCCGGTCGGCGTACTCCTTCGACTCGAGCACGAGGCGCTCCTGGAACAGCTGGATCTGGTGAATGAGAAACATGATGACGATGCTGATCAGCAGCGCCACGAAGGTGGAATTGAAGGCCACGCCCAGGCTCTGCGTGACGCCCATGATGTTGCCCTCGACGGCCTGGTGGGCCTGGCCGAGCGCATTGCCGATGCCGCGCACCGTGCCGATGAAGCCGATCGACGGGATCGCCCAGGCGATGTAGCGGATCATGGACAGCTCGGAATCGAGCCGCTCGGATTCCTCGTCGAAGACCATGTCCGCCGCCGCCGCGACGTCCTGGATGCTGCGCGTCGACTCGAAGCGATGCAGCGCCGTCAGCAGCGCCCGCGGCAGCAGGAACTCGCGGACGTCCGCCGGCAGCGCCTGCACCTGGCGGGCGTACTCGCGCGTGTCCTCCGGGAGGATCCGGAGCCCCTCGGCGACCGGGATCAGCTCCACCTCCAGCAGCGCGCGCTCACGCGACAGGCGCCAGGCCTTGTAGCCCATGATGGCCATCGCCCAGAGCATCAGGATGAAACACGCTTCCTGCTCGAAGTCCTTGAGGATCACCCAGGCGGAGCGCTCGACCTCCTGGTTCGGATTCTCCGCCAGCAGGACCTGCTGCTCGCGCAGGTCGTCCGCGGCGTTTGGCCGCACGACAGACACGTAGATGGCGTGCACCAGGATGATCGCGACGACGAGCGCGAACAGCTGGAATACGAACTCGGTCGGGAAGCGACGCTTCATCGGCGGCCTCAGATGTCCACGGGAAACGAAATGCTGGCGTCGGCCGGGACCTTCTCGGTCGGCACGAAGCGCTCCTCGGCCTCGGCTGTCTCCGCGGCTGCCGGGCTCCCGGCCGGCGCCGCGGGCGCCGCCGCCTGTGCGGCCTCTTCAGCCTGTTCCGCCACGGGCTCCCCGGCCGGCCCGGCCTTTGCGGGGGGCTCCTGCCCGGCGGCGAGCGGCGCGGCGAGCAGCAGCAGCAACGCAAGGCCGCGGTGTCTCATGAGCGTGGTCTCGTCGGCATCGTCTCACTCCAGGTCGCGTGCGATCCGGAAACCCAGGTCCGGACGCGGCTTGTCGCCGTAGTCACGATAACTCAGCCGCAGCTCCGCCGTACCATGATGCATCCAGCTCGAGCCGCGGATCACGCGGAAGGGCCCGCTCGACGGCCCGGCGGGATCGACCAGCAGCGCCCCGGACGCCGGATAGACCCCGTATCGGTCCGCCATCCACTCGGCCACGTTGCCGCCCACGTCGAAGAGTCCGACGGCATTCGCCGGGAAATTGCCGACCGGGGACGTCACGGGGAAGCCGTCCTGGTAACCGCTGATGACGGCCCCCAGCACGGGGCGCGCCGACTCGTCCGCATAGTTGCCGGAGCGGTCCGGTGGTGGCAGCGCCGCGCCCCAGGGATAGCGCGGCGCCTCCGCCGACCGTCCCCCGTAGCGGCCCGCCCAGGCCCACTCGGCCTCCGTCGGCAGCCGGTAGCCGCGGGTGCGCGGCTCGACGGGCACCCAGTCCTCGCCCGCCTTGCGGTAGGCAGGCGGCAACCCGTCCTGTTCCGAAAGCCAGTTGCAATAGGCCGCCGCCTGGGCCCAGGTGACGCGCACCACGGGGTGGCGCTCGCCGTTCAGGCCGAAGCGCCCGGCCTCGCCAGAGCGGTGCTGCGGATCGAACGCCCCGAACTGCGCGTTCGTCACCGGCGTCGTGCCGATGTAGAAGGCGCGGGTCAGCTCGACCTCGCGGAGGCTCTCGTTGGCGCGACGGCCTGGCTCGCGCCGCGAGGCGCCCATGGTGAAGCGCCCGGGCTGCACCAGCACGAGCTCCGCGCCCTGGCTGGTGCGGATCCTCTCGGCGGGGGCCGCCGGGGCAGGCTCCGCCGCCGGCGCGGGGACCGCGGCGGGGCTCGGCTCGGGGGCCGGCGACACGCGCTCAGGCGCCGCCGCGACGGGCACCCGGACGTCCGCCCGCTCCAGCACGATGGCGGGCAACTCCACCCGGCCGTCGGTCTCGATCTCGACGTCGCCGGGGCTCGACTCGACCACGAGTTCGCCCCAGTCCCGCGACAGCGCCACGTCGAGCGCGATATCGCGCCCTCCGCCCTCCACGACCAGCTCCATGTCCCGCGCCTGGTGGCGCTCGGCCTGCACGCGCAATCGGTACCGCCCCGGCTGAAGCTCGAGGCCCGCCAGGGGCGTGGCCCCGGCCTCGACCCCGTCGAGCAGGACGACGGCGCCCTCGAGTCCGCCGCTGGTGACGGCATAAATGTCCGGCAGGCGCTCGAGCTCGAAGCGCAGTTCCGCGGGCCCGTCGCGGTCGACCTCGAACTCTTGTTCCAGCGCGGCATGCCCGTCCAGGCGGGCCACCACGGTGTAGCTGCCCGGCCAGAGCAGGAACCGCCCGCCCAGCGATGGCGTGAATAACCCGCCGCGCACCGCGAAGTCTTCGGGCTCCGGCGTCACGTCAATCCGCACCGGGGTAGCGGTGAATACGAAAGCAGCGATCGCCACCAGGAGCGCGCCGCCGGTCCACGCCGCGGCCTTGAGCCGCCACGCGCGCCCGGACGGCAGGGCGGGCACGGGAGGAACGGCGCGCCTGAACTCGGCGGGCACCAGGAACTCGCCCTCGGACGGCGCTGGTGCCGCCGGCCCGGCCGGCTCGAGGAACACCGGCGGCGCGGTCACGGTCTCCTCGAGCCCAGCGGCGGCGAGCTCCAGCACCGCGTCGGCGGCCTCGACGGCGAACCGGTCGGCGCCGATCGCAATGCGGTCGCCGGGCGCGAGCCAGGACGATGCGCCGGCGACGGGCTGGCCGTTGAGGGCGAGGCCCTCCACGCCCGGCAACGCCTGCAGGTAGAACCGGCCCTGCCGCCACCCGATGACGGCGGCGCGCGGCGGCAGGCCGGGATCGGCCAGCGGCACGTCGGCGCCGAGCCCGAGCACCAGCGGCAGCTCGGACTCCTGGAACTCGCGTGTCCCGGACAACGCGCGCAGGCGCACGGCAACGCTCAAATCGGCTCCTCGCTGCGGATCACGACCGGGCCCGGCATCGGCCGGCCGGGCTGGACGACGAATTCCCGGCGGACGTCGCGGTAGCCGGGCCGGGAGCCCACCGCAGTATAGCGACCGGGTTTCAGCTCCAGGTCGCGCCGCGTGAAGGTTCCGAACCGGCCGACCCGGTGCAGCACCACGTCGGTCCTGTCGTCCGATTCGAGCACCACCCGGACGGGCGTCACCACGAGCTCGAGCACCCCGGCCAACGCATCGGCGCGCGCGGCGAGCAGCGTAGCCGGCGCCGGTGCGGCGCGCGCCTCGGCCAGCGTCACCTGCGCCGCCTCGAAGGTCTCCGCCACGGTCAGGCTGAGGGGATCCGCAATGAATCGCTCGACGCGCCCGGCCAGCTCCGCGCGGGCGGTTGCGCGGGCCAGGCCCTGTACCGCCGGCGCGAAGGCGCCGTCTTCCGCCAGCGCGCCGCGCCAGGCCTCGATCGCATCTGGCCAGCGCTCGCCCGCTTCCGCCTCGCGCGCCTCGGCCTCGAGGCGCCGGACGGCCGCTTCGCGACGCAGGGTCTCGGTCCGCAACCGCGCCTGGGCCTCCGCCCGCGCCGCCAGCTCCGCGTCGAGTCCGGCCGCGCGCTCGAGCCCGCGCACGGC
>JBLRWH010000016.1:38487-40208 GCA_047921395.1 Gammaproteobacteria bacterium | reverse complement strand
TGCTGGAGGCGGTGGTCGAACGCAAGGCGGCGCTGGTGGCGCGCTGGATGGGCGTGGGCTTCATCCACGGCGTGATGAACACGGACAACACGTCGGTCTCGGGCGAGACCATCGACTACGGCCCGTGCGCGTTCATGGACGCCTACGATCCCGCGACCGTGTTCAGCTCGATCGACCGGCGCGGGCGCTATGCCTACGCGAACCAGCCGGGGATCGCGCAATGGAACCTCGCGCGCCTGGCCGAGACGCTGCTGCCGCTGGTCGATGCGGACCCTGCGCGGGCCGTGGAGCGCCTCACGCCGGCGGTGCAGGGCTTCGCCGGGCACTTCGAGCGGCACTGGCTGGACGGGATGCGGCGCAAGCTCGGCCTGGCGGGCGCGGAGGCCGACGACGCGGCGCTGGCGCGGGCGCTGCTGGACGCCATGCAGGCGGCGGCGGCGGATTTCACGGCCACCTTCCGGCGCCTGGCGGAGCTGGCGGCGGGGGAGGGCGACGCCCCGGAAGGGCTGGGCAACTGGACGGCGCGGTGGCGGGCGCGCCTGGCGCGCGACCCGCAGGCGCCGGCCGAGCGGGCGGCGGCGATGCGCGCGGTGAGCCCGACGGTGATCCCGCGCAACCACCACGTCGAGGCGGCCCTGGCCGCCGCGGTCGACGAGGAGGACTTCGCGCCGTTCGAGCGCCTGCTCGCGGTCCTCGCGCGGCCCTTCGAGGCGCGGCCGGAGGCGGCGCCGTACCTGGGGCCACCCGTGAACATCGATCCGGCTTACCGGACGTTTTGCGGCACGTAGCGCCTCCCGGAAACTCGATGCCGCGCCGGAGAACAATAGTAAGATTCTATAGACGAGGCGGTTCACGCGGTTCGGGCCCAGCATGAAATTTTTCGCGTTCGCGAGGTCATTGGCTGCCAGTTTCGGGGACCTGCTGCCCATCCTCGCGGTCATCGGCTTTTTCCAGCTCGTGGTGGTGCAGGCGCCGATCCCGGACATCGCGGGCATCCTCGCCGGCCTGGTGCTCGTGGTCATCGGCCTGACGCTGTTCGTGTACGGGCTGGAGCTCGGCCTGTTCCCCATCGGCGAGTCGATGGCCCATGCCTTCGCGCGCAAGGGCAGCCTGTCCTGGCTGATTGCGTTCGCATTCGCGCTGGGCTTCTCGACGACCATTGCGGAGCCCGCACTCATCGCCATCGCGAACGAGGCGGCCAACATGGCGGTCCTGGACGGGATCGTGGCCGACACCGCCAGGGAACGTGCGGCCTATGCCCTCGGGCTGCGCCTGGTGGTCGCGCTCGCCGTGGGCACGGCGATCGTGCTCGGCGTCGTGCGCATCCTCAAGGGCTGGCCACTGCACTATCTCGTGATCGGCGGCTACGTGCTGGTGATGTGCATGACCAGCTTCGCGCCTGACGACATCGTGGGCATCGCCTACGACTCCGGCGGGGTGACGACCTCGACGATCACCGTGCCGCTGGTGACCGCCCTGGGCGTCGGCCTCGCCTCGTCGATCAAGGGCCGCAATCCGGCCGTCGACGGCTTCGGCCTGATCGCTTTTGCGTCGCTGATGCCGATCATTTTCGTGCTCATTTACGGCATGTTGTCCTGAAATGGAAATCGTCGCCACGCTGTTCCGGGTGCTGGGAGAGACGCTGCTGGACGTGGCGCCGATCGCGGCGGTCATCCTGGGATTCCAGTTCCTGGTGATCCGCAAGCCCATCCCGCACGTGA
>JBLRWH010000016.1:21954-38387 GCA_047921395.1 Gammaproteobacteria bacterium | reverse complement strand
GCGGTCATCCTGGGATTCCAGTTCCTGGTGATCCGCAAGCCCATCCCGCACGTGACCCGGTTCATGACGGGCTTCGTCTGCGTGATCCTCGGCCTGACTTTTTTCCTCGTCGGCCTGGACCTCGCGCTGTTTCCGCTGGGGAGGCTCATGGCCGCCCAGCTGACGAACGTGGAGTTCATCTATGGCCTGGATGCGGCCGCGGAATCGATCACGCATCACTGGGCGGACTACTACTGGATCTACCTGTTCGCGCTCGCGATCGGTTTCAGCGCCGTGCTGGTCGAGCCTGCGGTGATCGCGGTTGCGCTCAAGGCGCACGAAGTGTCAGGGGGGACGATCAACGTGACCGGCCTGCGGCTCGCGATCGCGATCGGCGTCGGCGTGGGCATCACGCTCGGCTCGTACCGCATCGTCACGGGTGGCGGCCTGCATCACTTCATCATCGGCGCCTATGCCATCGTGGTGTTGCAGACGTTTTTCACGCCGCGGCAGATGATCCCGATCGCCTATGACTCCGGCGGCGTGTCGACCTCCACGGTCACCGTGCCCCTGGTGGCGGCGCTCGGACTCGGGCTCGCTTCCAGCATCCCCGGCCGCAGTCCACTGCTCGATGGTTTCGGCCTGATCGCGTTCGCCGTGCTGTTCCCGATCATCTCGGTGATGACCTACGCGCAGCTTGCCTGGGCGTGGGATCGCTGGTCCGCCAGGCCGCCGGCCGGGGACTGAAGCGGGAGCGAGTCAGCTCCCGGCAGTATCGATATGGGCGCTCTCGGCCATGGCGAGCACCTCGCCGACGATGTCGTTCATCGTGATGATGCCCGCCAGGTCGGCGCCCTCCAGGACCACGACGCGGCTCAGGCGCTGGTGCGCCATCAGGCGGGCCACATATTTCACGTCCATGCCGGGCGGCACGGTGATCACTGGCTTGCGGCACACGTCGTATACGTTGATGAGATCGATGTCGCCCTCTTCCGCGACGATGGTGCGCAGGATGGTGGCGTAAGTGATGATGCCGTAGGCGTCGTGCTCATCGCGCCGCTCGACCACCAGGGACTTGACCTTGCGCTGCCGCATCCTGGCCATCGCGTCGCGCAGCGTCGCCAGCGGCGAGATCGTGATCACGTTGGCCTGCATGATGTCTCTGACGAGCATGTTGCCTCCGGGCGAACCAGGCCTGCTAAGGCCCATCGGTGTCTAGATATTGTCGCGGATCTGTTCCGCGAAACTCTCGATCTGGCGGGTGTCGATGCCGGCGAGGTGCTCGAGGGGGACGGTGAATACCACGCCCTTGGAGTGCTTCTTGAGCTCCAGGTCTTCCGTGAGCGCCTTCATTACGAGCAACGACAGCTTTTTCTCCAGGATGCAGATCAGTAGCGCCTGGCTGCCCTGGTACGTGAGGCCGAAGAAGGTCTTTTTTTCCTCGGCGCCGATCCCGCGGGCGGCGAGGATGGTCATGCCGCTGGCCCCCGCCTCCCGGGCGACATCGATAGCCTTTTCTTCCAGTTCTTCCGCGACGATCGCGACGAGGAGTGCGAATTTCATCTGGCAGTTCCACAGGATGGCGTGACTGACTGGGAATTTTATCGGAAATACGGGTCGCAGGGCGCATCATAAGCCCTGCGGGCCGAATCCCGCCGAGACAGGCCCCAACTGTCGCGCCGCTTCCCGTCCAGCACGTCGATCGCCAGGCCATAGTCCGGTGGCTTGCCGTCCCAATGACATCGATGCGTTTCCGCGCAAACGCGCCTCAGAGCGAAAATGATCGCAATCGGCGATATTCTCCACCAATGCGGGTGATCTCGGCCATATGAGCAGCATGGCTCACACTTCCCCGCACGGGTAGGCAGGTAATCCGCCAAGGCTTATCTCACGCCCGGGTACTGGATTGTGCAGCGCGATCGGCGCTATAAAGGCTCTCCAAAACAATAACGGGGGAGTTCCCATGCCTGCGCGTCACATTAAGGCACTTGCAGCCGTCGCCCTTTCGCTCTGCTTCGCCCACGCAGCCGCCGCCGACAACTCCGGTCGCGAATGGCGCCAGGTGTTCCTTGACGGCCCGATCGAGGCGACGCTGCCGGACGGCTCGACCCGGGTACTCGACCCGAGCTGCTCAGGCGGACCCAAGATGACGGCCGACGGGATCCAGCCAGCCGACACCCAGTACTCCTTCTTCATCCGCGCGGGCAATCCCAACAAGCTGCTGGTCGCCTTTGACGGCGGCGGCGCCTGCTGGGACGCCTTCACCTGCATCGCCAGCCCGCTGGGCGGCGCCTCGACTTACACGCAGGAAATCGCGGCCACCCCGGGCCGGCTTGAAGCCGGCGGCGGCCTGTTCGCCCGGGACAATCCGGACAATCCCTTCAAGGAATACACCCAGGTCTTCATCCCCTACTGTAGCGGCGACATCCACTGGGGGTCGGCCGACACGAACTACGTTCTTCCAACGCAAGCGGGCTCGCTGCCGTGGACCATCAGGCATCGCGGCACGGACAACTTCCTTGCCGTGCTGGACTGGCTGCAGAAAAACGCCAAGCGCGAGTACCGCGTCGACCTCAAGCGCGTCAAGGACGTCACCGTCACGGGCGCCAGCGCGGGCGGTTACGGTTCCATGCTCGGTTACGCCTATGTTGCCGAGATGACGCCGGGCGCACACCACAATCTCGTGTCCGACGCCGCGATCGGCGTCATAAACCAGGCTTTCTTCGACGCCGCCCTGTACAACCCCACGGGCGACACCAGCTGGAACATCGGGCCCAACCTGCCCGCCTCGGTGCCGGGCTTCGGACCCCTGCTGGAGACGGCGGCCAGCAATCCCGCTTCGCTGGTGCCGATGGCGTTCGCGGCCCTGCACGACTGGAAGCCGGACGCGCGCTACGCCTCGCTGACGACCAACCTCGACCTCGTGCAGGTTGCCTTCTATGCGCTGATGAAGGGCGAGCTGCAGCCGACCGAAGCAACGGCCATGGAGTGGTATGGCGGCATGCAGTCGAGCGTCAATGCCACCGCCTCGCTGCCCAACTACCGCTTCTTCATCGAAGCCGGCACCAGCCACACCTTCATCGGTGACGACCAGCTCACCTACGAGCCTGGCGTGCACGGCGTGTCGGTGGCCGAGTGGGTTCGCGCAATGGTCAAGCCGGGCAACCGCCCGTGGGACAACCTGGATGCGGGGGCGCCCTGAGCGCCTGGACAACCGGGTACGGCAGCTTATGGAGCGTAACTCCAGCGACTGCGCCGCCAAAGCTGTAGCGAGCCGCGCAAGAGGGCGGCGATGCCAGGACATGGGGACGGAGATGGCGCGGCCATAGTTGAATTGCACGGTCAGTTCGTGTTCCGAAACGATCACGCTTACCGCGCGAAGAGGTTTTCTAGCGCCGCGACGGCGTCTTCCGCAGCGTCCCGCCGCGGCGCATGGTCCCGGCGCCGAACTTCTCCTGGATGGCGTCGGCCACCCGGTCGACCTCGGCGGTGGTCGCGGTGGGCGCGAACAGGTCGGACTGGGCGGGCGGCGCATCGTCGAAACCGCTGACGCCGACGCCGATGAGCCGCAGCGCCTGGCCGGGCCGCGGCAGGCGATCGAGCAGTTCGCTGGCGGCCTGCCAGATGGCCGCGGTCGCGCTGGTCGGCGCGGCGAGCGTCCGGGCGCGCGTCACGGTGGTGAAGTCGGCGTAGCGGGCCTTCAGCTGCACGGTGCGCCCGGCGAGGCCCTGGTGGCGCAGGCGCCAGCCCACCTGCTCGACCAGCTGTAGCAGCACGGCGCGCAGCGCGTCGCGGTCGGCGATGTCGGCCGGGAAGGTGGTCTCGTTGGACACGGACTTCGTCTCGCGGTCGGGCACCACCTCGCGCGGATCGATGCCGCGTGCGAGCTCGAGCAGATGCAGCCCGTGACGCCCGAAGTGCTGCGCCATGAACGCCTCGTCCCGGCGCGCCACGTCGCCGATAGTTTGAAGGCCGAGCCGGTGCATGGCCTGCTCGCCGACCTTGCCCACGCCCCAGAGTCGCGCCACGGGCAGGGGTTCGAGGAAGGCGTGCACATCGCCTGGCTCGACGACCAGGAAACCGTCGGGCTTGCACAGGTCGGAGGCGATCTTGGCGACGAACTTCACCGGCCCGATCCCCACCGAGGCGGCGAGGCCGAGTTCTGCGCGGATCTCGCGCCGGATGCGCTGCGCGACCTCCGGCACGGGGCCGAACAGGCGCACACTGCCGCGCAGGTCGAGGAAGGCCTCGTCCAGCGAGAGCGGCTCGATCAGCGGTGTGTAGCGCTCGAGGATCGCATGGATGCGGCGCGACTCGGCCGCGTACAGCGACATGCGCGGCGGCAGGATGACGAGCGCCGGGCAGCGCTTGAGGGCGCTGGCCATCGGCATGGCCGAGCGGATGCCGAAGCGCCGCGCCGCGTAGCTGGCGGCCGCGACGACCCCCCGGCCCTCGGGCGTGCCGCCGACGACCACCGGCAGGCCCGCCAGCTCCGGCCGCTCGCGGATTTCCACCGACGCGTAGAAGGCGTCCATGTCGAGGTGGGTGAGCATGGCGCTAGCGGAAGGCCCCGCGGCCGACCACGGACCCGTCGCCGATCTCCCGCCCGAGGGCGAACCACAACGCCCAGGCGTCGCTCGTGGTCGCGCCGGCGCCGAGCGTGAAGGGCCCCGCGACGGTCTTTCGCGTCATGAACAGCGACATTCCGTAGATATGCCCGTCGTGGAACAGGTCGTAACTGTCGGAGAACCATCCCGCCTGTACGCGCGCACCGAAGTACAGGGCCTGGTCGAACAACGGCATGAGGTCGCGCACTCTCCGGATGTAACCGGCGCTGGCGTTCCAGTACTCAGGCGTGCGCAATTCGCCGAAGCGCAGGCCCGGGAAGCTGCCTGGGCCGCCGATCGAGAAGCCGCGGTCGAGGGGCAGGTCGGTGTCCAGGGCGGTGCCGGCATCGAGGCCGAAGAGCAGCAGGTCGGCGTGCAGCGGCACTACCAGGCTCATGCCCAGCTCCGCACGTTGCCACGCGCGGTCAGACCCCAGCGACCGCCTGCTCCGCTGGTAACTGACGCTGGCGGACGCGCCCTCGGTCGGGATGAACGCCGAGTCGTAGCTGTCGAAGTGAATTCCGGCCCACATTATGGCGTCCTGCACGTCGTTCCGTGGCAGCAGCGATGCGCCAGTCACGCGGTCGAAACGGCGATTGGTGTGCGCATAGCCGAGGCGCGCCTGGAGGTCGCGTCCCAGGTTGAAACCAATGTCGATGCCGGCGTCGACGTCGATGAACTTGTAGGTGGCTTCGCGCTCGCCGTCCAGGTACAGGTGTTCCCAGTTCAACACGTAGCCCAGCGCGGGTTCGACAAAAAACACCTGGGCGACGTCGAGGGGCTGGTAAAGGCTGGTCCTGGCGAAGCTCTCGATACCGAGCTGGGCCTGGTTGCGCCACTGGCCGCCCAGCGGGTTGAGCCAGGTGCGCGTGTAATTGCCATAGCCCAAGAACGCGGGAATCTCGTCGTTGCCCGCATGCAGGCCAAAGTCAGCGGCGAAGTAGCCCGGTCCCCACGGCTTCTCGCGCGGTTTCCAGACCAGCGTCGGCGCGTCCGGATCGCCGTCCAGCTGGTATTCGACCGAATCGAAGTCCCCGAGCTCGGACAGTCGCAGCACTTCCTGGTTGAGCTTTGCGACATCTACTTCAGCGCCGGCGTGCAGCTTCGAGCGCGTCTCGAGGAAAGCCGGATTGACGCGCTCCAGTCCCTCGTAACGCACGCCCGCGAGCCGGACCCGGTTCTCCTGGCGCGTCGAGACCTCGGCTCGCCACGCGGCGTACTGCTCCGGCGGGAGCGACAGCTCCTCCAGCCGCTGAGCGACGGCGCGCGCGGCGGCGTTCCCGATCGGCACGGTTTCCAGGACGCGGTCGAAGTCGGGCGTGAGGATCTCGCCCGTCCAGACCTCGATGCTGATGTCCCGCTCGGTCAGCGTACGCTGCTGCGCCCGTGTATTGGCGTCCACCATCAGGTTCATGGCGCGGAAGGCGAGCTGGCCGGCGCTTTGCAGGTCGTCGTGTGTCACCGGCTGTTCCATCAGCATCACGGCGATGACGATGTCAGCGCACAGCTCGCGCGCCACGTCCACGGGAAGGTTACGCACCAGGCCGCCGTCCACGAGCACGTGCTCCTCGGTCACGAACGGCGAAAACGCCCCCGGGACGGCCATACTGGCGTACATGGCCGTGGCGAGATCGCCCCCCTCGATGGCGAACATCTCGCCGGAGAGCATGTCGGTGGCCACCGCCCTGAACGGGATGGGCAGCAAGTCGAAGTCGGTCGTGGCCCGCGTCTTTGCCACGTAGTTGCGCAGCAGGATCTCGAGGTCCGTGGACGGCACGACCCTGCCGGGCATGACCAGCTTGCGACGGCTGATGCCGAACTCGAGGTCGTTGCTGAAGCCTGACGCGGCGCGCTTGCGCTCGATCGGCGCGAGCTCGCGATGTCCGACTCCGCTGACCAGGCCTGGCCAGTCAACACTATGGACGAATTCCAGCACCTCAGCGGCCGACAGGCCGGAGGCGTAGCCGCCGCCAACCATGGCGCCGACGCTGGTCCCCGCGATGCAGTCCACCGGCACACGAAGTTCCTCGAGCACCTGGAGCACACCCGCATGCGCGCCACCCTTGGCGCCACCGCCGGAGAGCGCAAGCCCGATCCTCGGACGCTCGCCGGCCATCGCGTCGGCGCAGGCGCACAACAGCACAAGACCCAGGACACGGGTGATCAACGCCGGCAGCGGCGACGCGAACGGCGACCCTATTGCGCCAGCCATGATCGGTTTCCTAGCCGCGAAGCGTCTCGTGAGATGCAATCTGCCGAGAGTCTAGACGCTGTTGCGGGACACACAACCCGGCACCGCCACGCCACGCCACGGGCCGTATTGCAACCGCCACGGGAAGGCCCTGCAGCAATTGGTGGACATCGTGCGCAGCCAGCACGTGGCCGCCGCACTTGGAGCAATACTGCCGGTGGCCTTGATCCGGACCGTGCCGCAGCAGCACGCGCCCTCGTGCTGGGTCGGATGCTGGTCGGTCATGCGCTGAACGGGTGCTACTGGACCCCTGCGCTCGCCTCGCTGGGCGTCACGCCCTGCACCGGCTCGGTCGGCAGGACTTTGGTGTCCGGCGCGGCCGGCGCCCGCCACCGCAGCGCGGCGGCCTGGGCCTGGCGGCTGTAGTCTATCGATTCGCCCAGGATGCGGGCCGCTTCCTGGTCGGCATGGAAGCCCTTCGAATTCTCGCTGCTGATGTAGTCGAGCCGCCACATTGCCTTGCGCTGCAACTCGAAAATCTGCGCGAGGTCCTCGTCCGTCGCCCCGGCGGCCTTCGCTTCCAGGATGGCGTCGAGCATCTCGGTGACGGCGGCGCCGGCGCGTTCCGTCAGCGAGACGGTGCGGGCCTGGATGGTCTCCACGCGGTTGCGGAGCTCGCCCTCGCCTACGTTGTGGCAACCCTGGCAGGCGCCGTTGATGTTCTCCATCGGGCTCTGGACCTTGTGGTTGCTGACCTTCATCGCGCCCTCACGCTCATAAGGCATGTGGCAATCGGCGCAGCTCACGCCGCTGCGGGCGTGGATGCCCTGGCTCCACAGCTCGAATTCCGGGTGCTGCGCCTTGAAGGCCAGCGCGCCCGTCTCGCCGTGCTTGTAGTCGTGGAACTTCGAGCCGTCGGGGAACACCTTCTCGTCCCACACCTGTTCGGCGTCCTCCACAGTGAGGCCCTTGCCCCACGGGAAGGTGAGCGTGTCCTTGTTCGCGCAGTAGTACTCGACGTGGCACTGGCCGCAGGTGAACGAGCGCATTTCCTGGCGCGTGGCCAGCTTGTTGGGATCGTAGGGTTCGCTGCGGCTACCTTGCCGCCACCGCTCGATGCTCGGCAGGTGCGAGGCGTCGCCGTCGCCTTCGGCGAGGGCCGCGATCCCCAGCATGAAGCCGGGGCGCGTCACGCGGATCGACATGCTCTCGGGATCGTGGCAGTCGATGCAGGTGACGGGATGGGCTTCGCCCGTCATCTCGTGGCCGGCGGGGACTTCCTGGCCGGCATATTCGCCGGTGAAGCCGCCGGTGGGCGGCATCGGGAAGACCGGCTCGTTCTCGCCGGGGGTGCCGTCGGGCGTGTCATAGAGCATCGCCAGCACTTCCTGGTAGGGCTTCTGGCTCAGCTCCTCGAAGCCGCGGATGACCGCGGGCATGTTGAAGTCGGCGGCCAGGGTCTCGTCGGTGACCTCCTGGCCAAGTGCTTCCATGCCGACGCGGCGGTAGAGCACCGTAGTGGAGCCGTGGCAATGGAGGCAGGCGCCGGCCTGCGGCTTCTGCGTGACACGCTCGGTCACGCCCTGGTCGTACAGCATGTAGGCGTGGCCTCGCGCCTCGCGGTAGTCGATGCTGAAGGCGTAGCCCGAGTACAGCCGCTTGAGCCACGGGTGGGTATCCAGCTTGCTCTGCGGCATGGCGCTGCTGCCGCCGTAGAAGGTGTCGCCGGCGGTGGCTTTCCAGCCGTCGAACTGGCGCGGCCAGTTCTGGCCCCAGGGCTCGGGGTCGGTGCTGATCTCGCTGACTTCGACGACCCGGACGAAGGGCTGGCGGGCGTCCTGCTTGTGGCCGAACATCGTGACCAGCACGTAGCTCACCACGGCGGTGCCGACCACGGCGACCAGGAAAACGAGGCCGAGCAGCAGGGCCTTTCCGTGAGCATGTTTCATCATGATGAACCTCGTCGTATCGCTAGCGCCGGCCCGCGTGGCCGACGTCGCTGTGGCAATGCACGCACAGCTGCATGTCGCCGCCTTGCTCCGCGGGGAGCAGGGCATTGGCGAAGTCGCTGTGGCAGTGGAGGCACGCACCCTGCGTCACGCGCCGGTTGCGGGCCTTGATCTGGATGGGCTCGAGGAAGTCGCCGGTGGTGAACGCCAGCGCGTGGAAGAACCCGTTATCCGCCTTGGTGAGCCACTTGCCCACGAAGTTGTGGGGCAGGTGGCAGTCGTTGCACCCGGCGACGTTCCGGTGGCTCGACTTGACCCAGGCATCGAAGTGATCCTGCATCACGTGGCAATTGGCACAGGCAGTGGGATCGTTGGTAAGGTACGCAAGGCCGTCGCCGTAGCCGACAGTAAACGTGCCCAGGCCGCCGAGGATGCCGACCGCCGCGGCCACGGCAATCGCCAGGGCGCTGAAACCTCGGCGATTTTCTGTGGAACTGCTGGTCAAAGAGAAGCCTTTTGGCTGCGATAGTCGGTGTTCATGGCCGGTGAGGACTGCGAACAGCTTATTACGCGCCGCCAAGGTAAATGTAGTTTGCCCGACCGCGCGCGAGAGTACGCATTTGCCGC
The DNA here is from genome assembly GCA_047921395.1 of Gammaproteobacteria bacterium. Classification (GTDB taxonomy): domain Bacteria; phylum Pseudomonadota; class Gammaproteobacteria; order Steroidobacterales; family XN24; genus XN24. The sequence continues at coordinate 29,034 of JBLRWH010000016.1, read as the reverse complement.
AGTGCAATGACGTAGAATTGGGCAATGTTCACAGGAGTTTCGCCATGAAGACGATGAAAAACACTTTCCTGCTGGTCGCAGCGCTCTTGCTTGCGTCCGGTCCCGTCCTTGCTGACAAATATAGCGACACTATTGAGCTCTTCAAGGAAGCGGGCGAGAGCGCCAAGTACTTCGAACGCAGCTACGGTTACGCGGTGTTTCCCACCATCGGCAAGGGCGGCATCGGCATCGGCGGCGCCCGCGGCGAGGGTCGCGTGTTCCGGCAGGGAGAGCATGTCGGCGACACGACGATGACGCAGCTGAGCATCGGCTTCCAGCTCGGTGGCCAGGCGTTCAGCCAGATCATTTTCTTCGCCGACCAGCGGTCCTTCGACGAGTTCACCTCGGGCAACTTCGAGTTCGGCGCCAACGCCAGCGCGGTCGTGATCACCGCGGCCGCCTCGGGCAGCGCCACGACCCAGGGCACGAGCGCGACGGCGAGCGGCGGCAAAAAGGACGCGACGACCGTCGGTGAACAGTACAAGGGCACGGCCACATTCATCATCGCCAAGGGCGGCCTGATGTACGAGGCGTCGGTGTCCGGGCAGAAGTTCACCTTCAAGCCCGTCAGCAAGGACTAGGCGGTTCACCCGCGCCGGCTGGCGTGCGGATTGCCGGCGAGGAAGAACCTGAGCGGTTTCTCTGCCCACTCGCCGGCGTAGCCCACGCCGATGCGCGGCGCGGCGACGACCTGCTCCGGCGGGAGCCGAATGCCGCGCTCCAGGAACAGGGCCGTGCCCGCCACGAGGTCCGCGCCGTCGAGCGAGCGATCCAGCCTGAGCGCCTGGGCCAGCCTGGCCGGGCCCGAGCACAGCTCGGTGTCGCGCAGCCGTGCGCCAGGTCGCCTGGCGGCGCGATGCGCCCCCATCTGCTCGAGCCCCTCGAGCGGCTCCAGCGCGCGGACCAGCACGGCCGTGGGCCGTTCCGGGCCCTCCGCCACCACGTTCATGCAGTGGTGCAGGCCATAGATGAAATACACGTAGGCATGGCCCGCCGGACCCCACATCGCGGCGTTGCGCGCCGTGCGCCGCCCCCCGTAGCTGTGCGCGGCGCGATCGATCTCGCCGAGATAGGCCTCGGTCTCGACGATGCGCCCGGCGAGGCGGGTGCCGTCGTCCAGCACGCGTACGAGGACCTGGCCGAGCAGGGCGCGGGCGAGGACGACGGGATCGCGGGCGTAGAAACGGCGGGGGAGGCGGGCCATCGCGCTCAGCCCAGGTCCCCGAACCTCGCCTGCAGCAGCGTGAGTCCCGTGAGCGCCGCGGTCTCGGTGCGCAGGATGCGCGGGCCGAGACGGATCCCCGTATAACCCGCCGCGTGGGCGGCGGCGCGCTCGCGCTCGTCGAGGCCGCCCTCGGGGCCGACCAGCAGGCACAGCGGCCCGGCGGGGCGCTGCAGCGTGTCCGGGCCGCCCTTCGCCTCCGGGTCGAGCAGCACGCCGGTGGCGCCCCGGTGCGCGGAGAGCGCGGCGGTGACCGGCAGCGGCGGCAGGATGTCCGGCAGCAGGTTGCGCCCGCACTGCTCGCAGGCGCTGATGGCGATCGCGCGCCAGTGCTCGATGCGCCCGGCGGTCTTCGCCGGATCGAGTTTCACGACGGAACGTTCGGTCATCACCGGGCGGATCGCCGTCACGCCGAGCTCCGTGGCCTTGCGCACGACCCAGTCCATGCGCTCGTTGCGGCACACGCCCTGCAGCAGGACGAGTTCGAGCGCGGACTCGCGATTGACCTCGCGGCCGGGGCCGACGGCGAGCTCGACGGTGCGGCGTGTCGCCGCGACCACCTCGCTGGCGAACTCCGACTCGCTGCCGTCGAACAGCACGACCGGCTCGCCGGCGCGCACCCGCAGCACGCGGCCGAGGTGCGCGGCGGCTTCGCCCTCGAGCGTGAGCCGCTGCCCCGCGGCGAGCGGCGAGTGCACGAATACCCGGGGGGTGCGCGACATCAGTCCTCCCGCGTCGCCAGGTGGATGCCCTCGATCGCGGTGCGGGTCATCAGCGCGATGTCCTCCGCGTCGATCACGTAGGGCGGCATGAAGTACACCACGGGCCCGAGCGGCCGGAGCAGCACGCCGCTGGCGAGGCCGTGCTGGTAGACCTTCAGCCCGCGGCGCTCCTGCCAGGGGTAGGGCTTGCGGGTCGCGCGGTCCTGCACCAGCTCGATGGCGAGGATCATGCCGGCCTGGCGGATCTCCGCCACGTGCGGATGGTCCTCGAGCTCGGCCACGCCCGCGCGCATCAGCGCGGCGCGCTCGCGGTTGTCCCCGAGCACGTCGCTGGCGGCGAACAGGTCGAGCGTGGCGAGCGCGGCGGCGCAGGCCAGCGGGTTGCCGGTGTAGCTGTGCGAATGCAGGAAGGCGCGCAGCGTCGTGTAGTCGTCGTAGAAGGCCTCGTAGATCTCGTTCGAGGTGAGCACGGCAGAGAGCGGCAGGAAGCCCCCCGTCAGGCCCTTGGAGAGGCACATGAAATCGGGCGCGATGCCCGCCTGCTCGCAGGCGAACAGGGTGCCGGTGCGGCCGAACCCGACGGCGATCTCGTCGGCGATCAGGTGCACGCGATGCCGGTCGCAGATGGCGCGCAATTCCACCAGGAAGGCGGGATCGTACATGCGCATGCTCCCGGCGCACTGCACCAGCGGTTCGACGATCACGGCGCAGACCTCGCCGGCGTGCTGCACGAGCATGGCCTCGAGCTCGGCGGCCCGCCGGCGGCCGTAGTCGGCCGGGCTCTCGCCGGCCTCGCGCAGGTAGGCGTCCGGCGAGGGCGCGAGCAGGCATTCCATCAGCAGCGGCTGGTAGGTCTCCTTGTACAACGCCACGTCGCCGACCGCGAGCGCGCCGAGGGTCTCGCCGTGGTAACTGTTTTCCAGCGCGACGAAGCGCCGGCGCTTCGGTTCCCCCTGGTTGAGCCAGTAGTGGAAGCTCATCTTCAGCGCGACCTCGACCGCCGAGGAGCCGTTGTCGGCGTAGAAGCAGCGCTCCAGGCCCGCGGGGGTGGCGGCCACCAGGCGCTCGGACAGCTCGACCACCGGCTCGTGCGTGAAGCCGGCCAGCATGACGTGCTCGAGCGTCTCGAGCTGGCGGCGCACGGCGTTGCCGATCACGGGGTTGGCGTGGCCGAAGAGATTGACCCACCAGGAGCTGATGGCGTCGAGGTAATGCCGGCCGTTGAAGTCCTCCAGCCAGGCGCCCGCGCCGCGCCGGATCGGCACCAGCGGCAGCCACTCGTGGTCCTTCATCTGCGTGCAGGGGTGCCAGACGCACGCCAGGTCACGCGCCACGAGCTCGGCATTCGGATCGCGCCGCTCGCTCACCGCGCCGCCCCGCAGAAGCGCTGCACCAGGCCCTCGAGCAGGTCGACGGCGCGCACGGCCTCCTGGAGCTCGATGGACTCGTTCGGCTGGTGCGCGACGGCGATCTCGCCCGGGCCGCAGACCACGACCTCCATGTCGAGCTGCTGGAACAGCGGACCCTCGGTGCCGAAGTTGACCGCACCGCAGGCATGGCCCGCGGCGTGCTCGCAGGCCTGGGCGAGGGCCCGGCGGGCGCCCGGGGCGAGCGGGTCCACGCCCTCGAACAGCGCCGTGAATTCCAGGCCGAAGCCGCTGCCCGCGAGGGCCTCGGTGACGGCCGCGCGCAGCCCGGCGCGCGCGGTGATGGTCGTCATGCCCGGCACGAGGCGCAGGTCGACGTCGAGCTCGCAGTGCGCGCAGATGCGGTTCGGGTTGTCGCCGCCGCGGATGGCGCCCAGGTTCAGGGTCGGGCCCGGCACCGGGAAGCCGAGGTCGGGGAGTTCCGCGGCGAGCCGGGCGCGGAAGTCCTCCAGCGCGCGGATCGCCGCCACCATGCCGTCGATGGCGTTCAGGCCCGCGGCCGGGTCGCTGGCGTGGCCGCTGCGCCCCGCGATCCTGATGCGCTCCATGAGGACGCCCTTGTGGCGGTCGATCGGCTGCAGGCTGGTCGGTTCGCCCACCAGCACGCGCGTCCCGAGCCGCTCGCCCTCGGCCACCAGCGCCTTCGCGCCGCCCATGCCGCTCTCCTCGTCGGCGGTCCCGAGGATGACCAGCGGGCGCGCGAGCTTGTGCAGGTCGATGCGCGCCGCCGCGTGCGCCGCCACCGCCAGGAACGATTTCATGTCGGCGCTGCCCAGGCCGTAGAGCCGCCCGTCGCGGACCTCGCCGCCGAAGGGGTCGCTCTGCCAGAGCGCGGCATCGTAGGGCACGGTGTCGGTGTGCCCGGCCAGCACCAGGCCGTCCTCGCCCGGGCCGCTGCGCGCGACGAGGTTCAGCTTGCCGGGCAGCTCCGGCACGGGCTTCAGCTCGACGCTGAAGCCCAGCGGCTCCAGCCAGTCGGCGAGCAGCGTGCAGACCGCGCCGTTGTCCTGGTCGAGGCCGGGTTGCAGGCTGCTGACCGACGGGGTCGCGACCAGCTGCCGGATCATGGTTTCGAGGGGAGGAAGTCGTGTCGTCATCCGGCGCATGATCCGGGTGCGCCGGGGCGGGTGCAAGCGGGCGCCGGGCAGGGCAGACTGTCGCCCATGCCGGCGCCGCGCAAGAGACTTCGATTCCGGGTGAACAGGACCCGCGGCCTCCTGTCCGGGGCCCGCCAGGTGGCGTCGCCCAACCACGACGCCCGCCCGCCCGGCGTCGACCCGGAGCTGATCGTCATCCATTGCATCAGCCTGCCGCCCGGCGAGTTCGGCGGGCCGTGGATCGACCGGCTGTTCACCAACCGCCTCGATCCGGCGGCGCATCCCTACTTCGCAGGCATCGCGGACCTGCGGGTCTCGGCGCACCTGCTGATCCGGCGCGACGGCGAGCTCGTGCAGTACGTGCCCTTTCATCGCCGCGCCTGGCATGCCGGGGAATCGCAGTGGTGCGGCCAGGCGCGCTGCAATGACTTCTCGATCGGCATCGAGCTCGAGGGCACCGACGCGGGCGACTACACGACAGCGCAGTACCGCCGGCTCGCGGTGGCGATCCGCGCCATCTGCCGCGCCTACCCGACGTTGTCCGCCACCCGTCTCGCGCGTCACAGCGACATCGCGCCCGGCCGCAAGACCGACCCGGGGCCCGGCTTCGACGACGCGCGGCTCGCCGCGTGGCTCGCATCGCGCGGCTATAATTCTTCGCGCAAGGTAAACGCATGAACCTGATCGCTCTGATTCTCGGGCTGGCACTGGAACGGCTGCTGACGCGGCTGCTGCACCTGCGCGACATCCACTGGCTCGACGACTGGTTCGTCCGCGGCGCACGCTGGATCCGCGCCGCGCCGGGCCTGGCTGGCATCGGGGTCGCGCTGGGCGTCATGCTGCTCCCCGTCGTGCCGGTCGCCTGGGTCGCATGGACGTTCCGCGATGCGCTCGCGGGTTTCGCCTACCTGGCCTTCGCGGCCTTCGTGCTGCTGTTCAGCCTCGGACCGCAGGACCTGTTCACGCAGTTGCGGGAATGGCTCGATGCCCGCGAACGCGGCGACGAGGACGCGGCCGACGCGATTTCGCTGGCCATCCGCGAGAGCGACGGGGTCCGGCCCGCCGCCGACACGCCGCGCGCCCTCGAGAGCGCGATCTTCGTGCAGGCGAATCATCGCATCTTCGGCATCGTGTTCTGGTTCATGCTGCTCGGGCCGGCCGGCGCCTGGGCCTACCGCGTCGCCGACCTGTTCCGCCGCCACATGCGCACCACCGGCACCGGCGGGCGGGCCACGCTGCTGTGCGAGACGCTGTTCGGGGTGCTGGCGTGGCTGCCCGCGCGCCTCCTCGCGCTGTCCTACGCGATTGCCGGCAGCTTCGACGACGCCTTCGAGGACTGGCGCGCCTATTACCAGCGGACCTCGGCCGGGTTCTTCAGTGTCAGCGAGAACATTCTCTCCGCGGCCGGGATTGGCGCGATCCGCCGCCGCTGCCCCGAGGCGGACAAGCTCGTGGCCGTGCGCGCAGCGCGCGACCTGCTGCGTCGTACCGTCGTGGTCTGGCTCACGGTGATTTCCGCGCTGACCCTGGTCGGCTGGGCGACATGAGACGTTGCGCGGTCGCGCTGGCGATGCTGTGCATCGCTGCGAGCGCCGTGGCCGCCCCTGCGCAGCGGATCGTCACCCTCGCGCCGCATCTCGCCGAGCTCGTGCATGCCGCCGGCGCCGGCGAACAGCTGGTCGGCACGGTCGAGTGGACCGACTACCCGCCGGCGGCGGCCGCGTTGCCGCGCATCGGCGACGCATTCCGGCTGGATCTCGAGGCGCTGGCCGCGCTCGCGCCCGACCTGGTGCTCGCCTGGAAGGGCGGCAATCCGGATCACCTGTTGGAACAGCTCGAGCAGCGCGGCTACCGCGTCGTGGCCCTCGCGCCGCAACGGATGGACGACATCGGCGCGCATCTCCTTGAGATCGGCCGCCTGGCCGGCAGCGTCGCGCCTGCCCGTGCGGCCGCGGCGCGTTATCGCGAGGGGCTCGAGGCGCTGCGGGCCGCGCAGGCGGGCAAGCCGGCGCTGCGGGTGTTCTGGCAGGTCTCCTGGCGGCCGCTGTACACGGTCGGCGGCCGCCAGCTGATCAGCGAGGTCATTGCGCTGTGCGGCGGGCAGAACATCTTCGCCGAGCTCGGCGAGCTGGCGCCGGCGGTGGGCATGGAGGCGGTGATCGCGCGCGACCCGGAGGTGATCCTGACGGCGGATGTGCAGCGCGCGGACCTCGCGGCGTGGAGCCGCTGGCCGAGCGTCACGGCGGTCGCGCGCGGCCATCTCTTCGCCGTGGACGGCGACCTGGTGGTGCGGGCCTCGCCGCGCATCCTGGAGGGCACGCGCCAGGTGTGCGAGGTTCTAGACGAGGCCAGGAAATACGGCTCGCGCGGAGGCGCAGAGAGGCAGAGGCGCGGAGAAGATTGAATTAGATGGGGTTGCCGGGTGTTGGCCGCGCAGCCCGCCGGGTGGTACATCGCCAGTTTCCAATCCCGGATTGATACGTTCCGCAGCCCTGGCTATTGAATACCAGAACATCGTGGGTTGCCGGGTGTTGGCCGCGCAGCCCGCCGGGTGGTACATCGCCAGTTTCCAA
>JBLRWH010000016.1:0-21854 GCA_047921395.1 Gammaproteobacteria bacterium | reverse complement strand
GCTATTGAATACCAGAACATCGTGGGTTGCCGGGTGTTGGCCGCGCAGCCCGCCGCCAGGGTCCGCTGCCCCTATGCAAAATCTCCGCGCCTCTGCCTCTCTGCGCCTCCGCGCGAGCCATCTTCCTCTTCCGCGCAAGCCCTCTTCTATTCCCGGTTCAGGCCCTTCTGCCACAGGACTTCCGAGCCCTGCTCGTGGCGCGCGATCACGCGGGCCAGCACGAACAGCAGGTCCGACAGGCGGTTCAGGTAGCGCGCCGCCTCCGGGTTGACGTCGTCGCGCTGCGCCAGCGTCCAGACGCGGCGCTCGGCACGCCGCGACACCGTGCGGGCCAGGTGGCAGGCGGCGGCGGCCGGGCCGCCGCCGGGCAGGATGAAATCCTTCAGCGGCGGCAGCGGCTCATTGAAGCCGTCCAGCTCGCGCTCGAGGCGAGCGACGTAGGCCGCCGTGATGGCCGTGTAGCCGGGGATGCACAGCTCACCGCCGAGGTCGAACAGGTCGTGCTGGATGCGTACCAGGCAGGCGACGACATCGGCCGGCAGGCCCGGCACCGCCAGCACCGTGCCGACGGCGCAGTTGGCCTCGTCGACCGTGCCGAAGGCCTCGACGCGCAGGTCGTCCTTCGGGACGCGCGTGCCGTCGCCCAGGCCGGTCGTGCCGTCGTCGCCGGTGCGGGTGTAGATGCGGCTGAGTCTGTGTCCCATGAATGATCCCCGTCGTCTTCAGTAACTGTAGGCCAGGCTGGCATAAATGCCGCGCCCGGCGGTGTTGTAGCCTGCCACCAGTTCGTAGTCCTGGTCGAACAGGTTTTCCAGTCGCGCCCGCAGCGTCCAGCGCTCTGCCAGCGCGATGCTCGCAGTGAGGTTGGCGAGCACGTAGCCGGCCAGCTCCACGCCGCCGAAGTCGCTGCGTTCGCCGGTGGCGAGCATTTGGAGCCCGATCTCGTGCGCGCCGAAGCGCCGTGTCACCAGCGCGGTGGCGCTCTGCTCTGCGCGCCGGAGCAGGGTTTCGCCGGTGGCCCTGTCTTCCGGCCGCTGGGTCAACATCGTGGTGGTCACTCCCCAGTCGCCGTAGCGGGCGCGCCAGGTCAGTTCGGCGCCCTTGATGCGTGCATCGCCGATGTTCTCGTTGCGGCCCGGCAGGGGTCCCATGAACCCGTCGGGGTCGACGTACTGGATCAGGTCTTCGATCTCAGTCCGGAACAGCGCCAGCTCGAGCTCGTGGTCCGGGTTCGGGCGGTAGCGGACCCCGAGGTCCACGCTGCGGGACAGCTCGGGCTCGAGGTCGGGATTGCCGCCGAAGGCATACAGGTCGCTGGTGCCCGGCGCGCGGAAGCCGCGCCCCAGGCCGGCGACCAGGCCCCAGTCGCTGCCGACCGGCGTGCCCCACTCCAGGTTCCAAGTGTTCACGCCGCCGAACACGTCGTGGTCTGTGTGCCGCGCCGCGGCCATGATCCGGTGTCGGCCGAGCTCGAGCCCGGCCTGCAGGTAGACGGCGTCCTCGTCGCGGTCGGCGTCGCCGCGTCCGGGGGCCGATTCGAGCGGCGCGCCGAAGCTCTGGCCGGCGGTGCGCTCGCGGCTGAGCGCGACGCCCGCGGTGAGCTCGAGCCCGGCGATGAAGTCGAGGTCGTGCTGCCAGTCGACCAGGTCGCGCTCGGTCTCGACGAAATCGCCCGGGACGAAGGCCAGTTCGCCCTGCTCGATCCGGTCGAGGAAGCGCGCCAGGGTGAGCGTCGAGCGCCAGTCGCCCACGGCCCAACCGATCCGCAGGCGGCTCAGGCGGTTGGTGAAGTCCTGGTCCTGGGGGGCGCGAAAGAAATCCGCATATTCCGTATTGCCGGCCGCCTGCCAGTGACTGGCCTCGAGATCCACCCCGCCGAGCGTGCCGCGGACCCAGGCGTTGACGGCGTCGTTCTCGAAGCCGCTGTCCTGCTCGGCGTCGCTGAAGGTGGGGAAGCCGTCGGTGGTAAGCGTCGTCGCCGAGAGCCCCGCGCCGAAACCCGCCTCCTGCCAGGAGACGTTCGCGCTCGCGCCCCGGGTCCCGTAGCGGCCCGCCTGCACCCGCGCGCCGAGCTCTCGGCCCTCGGCGCCGCGCCGCGTGATGATATTGATGACCCCCCCGATCGCCTCGGAGCCATACAACGAGGAGCGCGGACCCTTGACGATCTCGATGCGCTCGACCAGTTCGGGCGTGATGTTCTGCAGCGCGGCCCCTCCGGCGGTGCCGGGGTTGACCTTGACGCCGTCGATCAGCACCAGCGTGTGGTTGCTGTTCGCGCCGCGGATGAACGCGGACGTCACCTGGCCGGGGCCGCCGTTGCGCGCGATCTCGATGCCGGTCTCGAAGCGCAACAGCTCGGCGACGTCGAGCGCACCGCTGCGCTCGATCGCCGCGCGGTCTATGACGATGACGGCCGGGAGCGCCTGTGCGGCGCTGATGGTGCGGCGGGTGGCCGTGACGACGACATCGTCGAGCTGCACGGCCTCGGCGAGGACGGGTTGGGCGATCAACAGGGCGGCCGCGGCCGCCGCCAGCCTGGAGCGGAAAAAGTTCACGAGCGTTCTCCCGGCGCAGGCACTCCCGCATGCGCCATGACACGGACCAAGCCGGGGTCGGGGGAGGAACGGCCGCGAGGCCGGTGCGTGCTCCCGCCGAGCACCCGGAACCTTGCCAGGCCGGTCTCCGGGCTTGCGAGCGGGACCTCGGTCCCGGCGGCATCGCCTTCCCGCGCCTCGTGGCGCAGTGGCTCCCGTCCGGGCGGACGGGGGATGACGCTTGACTCGCTTACCGTTGCGGGGGCAGCGCCGGACTTTCCGCGGGGAGGACCCTGCGAATCACCGGCTTCCCGGGGAGCGCCTTGCGGAGCTCCCAGCCCGACGCTTGCGCGGTGGGCTCACCTGACGGCCCGCATGTTGTCTCCGGCCCGCCGGAGTGTCAAATTGTGTCGCCATGGAGCGCTCGAAATATCTGCAGGTGGCCCTCGAGGCCGCGACGGCCGCCGCCGAGGTGATCCGCCACTATTACCGCGACGGCGTCGAGGTGAGCCTCAAGCCCGACCTGACCCCGGTCACGCGCGCGGATGTCGAGTCCGAGGAAGTGATCCGCCGGGCCGTCGCCGCGGCTTTCCCGGATCACGGCTTCTATGGTGAGGAGACGGGAAGTCGCGGCCTGGACGCGGAGTTCCTGTGGCTGGTCGACCCGATCGACGGCACGCGCAGCTTCGTGCGCGGCTACCCGTTCTTCTCCACCCAGATCGCGCTGATGCATCGGGGAGAGATCATCCTCGGCGTCTCCAGCGCGCCCGCCTTCAACCAGATGGCGTGGGCGGAGCGGGGGCAGGGCGCCTGGCTGGACGGGCATCGCTGCCGCGTGAGCAACATCGGCCAGTTCGAGGAGGCCGCGATCTCCTCCGGCAACCTGCGCACGCTGGCCTCCGGGCCGCGCTGGGCGAACTGGGCCGAGGTGGTGAAGCGGGTCGCGCGCATTCGTGGCTACGGCGACTTCTACCACTACCACCTGCTTGCGTCCGGACGCATCGACGCGGTCGTCGAGTCGGACGTCAATATCCTCGACATTGCCGCGCTGTCGCTCATCGTCGAGGAGGCCGGCGGGCAGTTTACGGATCTCGAGGGCCGGCCGATTGGTCTCGCGACCACGAGCGTGCTGGCCGGCAATCCGACGATGTACGCGGCGGTGGCCGAACTGATGGAAGTCCGTGCTGCAGCAAAATAATCCTGCTGCAAGGCTTGCACACGCACGGCAGTAGACTATTCTCCATCGCGACAATAATCGCGACGGGGCGGTCGAATCATGAGGTGCCGCACGTTTATCCGCGCGGCTCTTGCTGCCGCAGCAACCGTCGCGATCCCGCAGCATCAACTCCTGGCGGCGCTCTACCAGCCGCTGCGCCAGGACGTGCCGGACATCCCGGCGGTCACCGGGGACGGCCGGGAGTTGACGCTCAACGGGCGGGACATCGCGAATCATGAGCCGCTCGTGGCGGTGAAGAACCAGTACGATCCAAGCAACCTGTTCCGCCTGAGCGCGAACGTGAAGCCGACCGTTTAGACCCTCGCCTACACCGGCAGGAACAGCGCGCGACCCTCGAATTCGAGGCGCCGCACGGGCATCTGGTACAGCCGCGAGATGGCGGCCTCGGTCAGCACCTCCGCGCCCGGCCCGAGCTCCCAGCTGCCGTCGCCGAACAGCAGCAGGCAGCGCTCGCACCAGTCGGCCGCCAGGTTCACGTCGTGCAGGGTCACGACCACGGCGCGGCCGTCGCCGGCGCGCGCGGACAACAGCCGCATGACGGCGAGCCGATGTTGCGGGTCGAGGTGATTGGTCGGTTCGTCGACCAGCCAGACGCCGGGGTTCTGCACCAGCAGCGTCGCCACGGCGAGGCGCCGCCGCTCGCCGCCGGAGAGCGTGTCGAGCAGGCGTTCCTCCAGCCCGGCCAGGTCCACGTCGGTCAGGGCCTGGCGCGCGATCGCAAGATCGTCGGGGCTCTCCCACTGCCAGAATCCCAGGTGCGGGTGGCGCCCGATCAGCGCCTCCTCCATCACCGTGGCGGGAAACGGGTCCTCGGTCCCCTGGGGCAAGAGCCCAAGCTGTTGGGCGAGCGCTCGGCGCGGCCAGTCCTCGAGGGCCCGCCCGCCGACGAGCACCGCGCCGCCCGCCGGCCTGCGCAGCCCGGCGAGGGTCTGCAGGGTCAGGGTCTTGCCGACGCCGTTCGGGCCCAGCACGGCGAGCGCCTCGCCCGGCCATAGCAGGAGGTCGAGCCCCGCGACCAGGCGGCGATGGCCGGCGTCCACGGTCAGTCCGCGGGTTTCGAGCAGGGGGTGGGAATCTTTCTGCAAGGCGTCCATCAGTTTGAGGGCCTGTTCACGCTTGGCGGGCCCTAGGATACCGCGCCTGGAATGGCACCAATGCACCGCAACAGGTTACATTTCATGTGCAGAGTTTAAAGGAGGCATCGTGCCATGGCCGCAGAGCCGACAGACATCGCTGAACAGCAGCAGATCGCGAGGATGCGACGGCTGTTCGATTCCCAGCGCGCCGCGTTCCAGGCGGCGCCCATGCCGGACCTCGCGGCCCGGCGGGTCCACCTGAAGCGCCTCAAGGAGGTGCTGATCGCCAACCGCGAGCGCTTCATCGTGGCGATCTCCGGGGATTTCGGCGGCCGCGCCGGCCCGGAGACGATGGCGGAGATCCTGGCGGTCGTCCACCACATCAACTACTGCCTGCGGCGCCTGAAGCGCTGGATGAAGCCCCAGCGGCGCAGCACCAGCCTGCTGATGGCGACCACGAAAGCGAAGGTGTACTTCCAGCCGCTCGGCGTGGTCGGCATCATCGTGCCCTGGAATTACGCCATTGCGCTCTCCGCCGGACCGCTGGTGTTTGCGCTCGCGGCCGGCAACCGCGTCATGCTCAAGATGTCGGAGACGACGCCGCGCACCGCCGAACTGATGCGCCACGTGCTGTCGGAGGCCTTCGAGGAGCGCCAGGTGGCAGTCGTGTCCGGCGAGGTGGAGACCGCCCGGGAATTCACGCGCCTGCCCTTCGATCACCTGCTGTTCACCGGCGGGTCGGACATCGGGCGCATGGTGATGCGGGAGGCCGCCGCCAACCTGACCCCGGTGACGCTGGAGCTGGGCGGCAAGTCGCCCACCCTCATTTCAGACGATGTCCCGATGGACCTGGCCGCCGAGCGGATCTGCTTCGGCAAGGCCCTGAATGCCGGCCAGACCTGTGTCGCGCCCGATTACGTGTTGTGCCCGGAATCACGGGTCGACGAATTCGTCGACGCCTTCGGCGCGGCGCTGGCGCGGATGTATCCGGGCCTCGTGCGCAGCAGCGACTACAGCGCGGTGGTGAACGAGCGCCATTACCGGCGCATCAAGGGCTACGTGGACGACGCGCGCGCCAAGGGCGCCGAGGTGGTGGAGCTGAACCCCGGGGGGCTGTCGCCCGAGACCGGGAGCCGCAAGTTGCCCCTCTACCTGGTGAAGCACGCAACGGCCAAGATGAGCGTCATGCAGGAAGAGATTTTTGGCCCGGTGCTGCCAATCGTCACCTATAACCACCTGCAGGACGCCATCGACTTCATCAACGCCCGGCCCCGGCCGCTGGCCCTGAACCTGTTCGATTTCAACGCCGAGCGGCGCGCACGCGTGCTCGCGGAGACGCACGCCGGCGGGGTCTGCATCAACGACGCCGTCAGCCATTTCATCGCCGAGGACCTGCCCTTCGGCGGCATCGGCGAGTCGGGCATGGGTCACTACCATGGCTACGAGGGCTTCCTGACGTTCTCCCACAAGAAGGCCGTGTTCCAGCGGCCGCGCCTGAACACCGGCAAGGTGCTGTACGCGCCGCATGGCGGCTGGCTGCAAAGACTCATGTACCGTATTTTCCTGCGATGAGCTCCGGCGGGGCCATGGAAGCGCAGGAGGCGGAAATCGGGCGCTACATGAACCTGTTGCAGGCGGCGTCGCTGGGGCAGCTGTTCAAGGCCATGACGACGGGCCTGGCCGGGGATTTCGGGCTGGACGCCGTGACGGTCGTGGTGCGGGACGTGCACCACGAGGTGCGCCAGCTGCTGCAGGCCGAGGAGCCGCATGCGGAGCCGCCGGCCGGGGTCCTGTTCGTCGAGGCGTTGGAAGGCCTGGCGCCGCAGTACAACAACCTCTGGCAACCCTGGCTGGGCCCCTTCGCCGCCGCGGATCACTCGCTGATCTTCCCGGGCCGCAACGACCTCGGCAGCTGCGCGCTGCTGCCGCTGCGCCGCAACGACGAGCTGATGGGCTGCCTGAACTTCGGCAGCACGGCGTCGGATCGTTTCATTCGCGGGGAAGCCCCGGACACGATGCGGCACCTCGCCGATATCTCGTCCATCTGCGTGGAAAACGCGATCAACCGCAGCCGCCTTGTCCGCAGCGGCATCACGGACGTGCTGACCGGGTTGTACAACCGGCGTTACCTGCAGCACCGGCTGGTCGACGAATTGGCGCGCGCGCGCCGCGACCGCCGGCCGCTGGCCTGTGTCATGCTCGACGTCGACCATTTCAAGCCCGTCAACGATCGCTGGGGACACCCGGCGGGCGACAAGGTGCTGGCGCAGATCGCGCACGTCATCCGCGAGGAATGCCGCGAGAGCGACATCCCGATCCGCTTCGGTGGGGAGGAATTCGCCGTGCTGTTGCCGGGCGCCGACGTGGAGGAAGCCTCGCAGGTGGCCGAGCGCATCAGGAAGGCGCTGGAGGCCAGCGACCTGATCCTGCCCGGCGGCCATTCGCTCCGCCTCACGATCTCGGCCGGGGTGAGCTGCGCGCGGCCGTCGAATGCGGACCAGGAGCTGAAGACGATCGGCGACCGGCTCGTGGCCGAGGCCGACGTGCAGCTCTATCGGGCCAAGTCCAGGGGACGCAATCGCGTCTGCGGCGCGGCGTCCTGAGGTCCGTGCGATGTGGTTGACGGTCGAGGGCATCGAGCAGGCCTACGGTGACAACAAGGTGCTGGCGGACCTGTCGTTCCGGGTCCCGGCCGGCGCGATCGGCTGCCTGCTGGGGCCGAGCGGCTGCGGCAAGACCACCGCGCTGCGCTGCATTGCCGGCTTCGAAGGCGTGCGCGCGGGGCGAATCCTGGTGAATGGCGAGGTGCTCAGCGAGCCGGGCTTCGTCGTGCCCCCGGAGAAACGCGGGCTCGGCATGGTATTCCAGCAATACGCGCTGTTCCCGCACCTGGACGTCGCCGCCAATGTCGGCTTCGGGCTGAAGGCGTTGCACGGGACGGAGAAGGCGCGGCGCGTCGCCGAGGTGCTCGAGGTCGTCGGTCTCGGCGGGCGGGACCACCTGTTCCCGGACGAGCTGTCCGGCGGCCAGCAGCAGCGCGTCGCGCTGGCGCGAGCCCTCGCGCCGGGCCCCGGGCTGTTGCTGATGGACGAGCCGTTCTCGAGCCTCGACACGGGGCTGCGCGTGCGCCTCGGCGGGGAGATCCGCGACATTCTCAAGCAGCAGGGCATCACGGCGCTGCTCGTGACCCACGACCAGGCCGAGGCCTTTGCCGTCGCCGACGAGATCGGCGTCATGCGCGAGGGCCGCCTCGAGCAGTGGGACACGGCTTACAACCTCTACCATCGCCCCGCCAGCCGCTTCGTCGCGGAGTTCGTCGGCGAGGGCTGTTTCGTGCCCGGCCAGGCGAACGCGGATGGCACGGTGCAGATCGAGCTCGGCTGCCTCGAGCCGACCGAGCCGCTGGCGCCGGGCTCGGGCGCGGTGGAGGTATTGCTCAGGCCGGACGACATCGTCCACGACGAAAACAGCCCACTGACCGCGACGGTGCTGCGCAAGGCCTTTCGGGGCGCCGCGATCCTGTACACCCTCGGCCTGCCCAGCGGCCGCCGGGTGCTCGCGCTGGTGCCGAGCCACCACGATCACCGGATTGGCGAGCGCATCGGCATCCGCCTCGAGGCCGACCACGTGGTGGTGTTCTAACCGTTTGGAGTGACCAAGCTGCTCTCCTCGTGCCTTGTCTGGCGCGATTCGGGGCGACAACGTGGCGACCCGCCCAGTGTGACCAGGCCCACAGGCCCTACGTCACGCTCCGCTGGCGGCGCATCAGCACGAGAAACAGCGGCACGCCAATCGCCGCGGTGAGCGCGCCCACGGGGAGCTGGCGCGGCGCCGCGATGGAGCGCGCCGCGGTATCGGCGAGCACCAGCAGCGTGCCACCGCCGAGCACGGCGGCGGGCACGAGCAGGCGGTGGTCCGGGCCTACGATGCGGCGCACCAGGTGCGGCACGACCAGGCCGACGAAGCCAATGCTTCCGGCGGTCGCGACCGAGATCGCGGTCAGCAGCGAGCCGGCGACGTAGATGCCGATGCGCAGCGGGCGCACCGCGACCCCGAGCATCTCGGCCCGGGCCTCGCCGCGCGCCAGGACGTTGAGATGCCGGCCGGTGAGGATCCCGCCGGCCATCGCGACCGCCAGCAGCCCGAGCAACGGCGCGGGCTCGCGCGCGAACGACAGGTCGCCCATCAGCCAGAACAGCATGCCGCGCAGGCTCGAATCCGGCCCGAGCGCGAGGATCAGGCTGACCGCGGCGCCGAAGCCGGCGGCCACGACCACGCCGGTCAGCAGCAGGCGCAACGGCGTCCAGGCCCCGGTGCCGTGGGCGAGGGCGAACACCAGCAACGTCGCCGTCAGGGCGCCGGCGAAGGCGCCACCATGGACCCACACCCCACCCAGCCCCGCCGCCAGCACCAGCAGCGCGAACGTCGCCGCGCCGCCGGAGACGCCGAGCACGTAGGGATCGGCGAGCGGGTTACGCAACAGGATCTGCATCAGTACGCCGGCCAGCGCCAGCAGGCCGCCGATCGCGAACGCGCTGAGCGCCCGCGGCAGGCGCAGTTCGCGCACGAGGGTGGTTGCGAGCCCCGCGTCCGCCTCCGTCAGGCCGCGCCACAATTCGCCTGGCGACAGCGCGACGCTGCCCGCTGCCAGCGCCACGAGCAGCGCGCCGACCGCCAGCGCCAGCAGCAGCCCGAGCGCCGCCACGGCGCGCCCCGACAGCCATGCCGGCCGCGTGTGCGCGGGACTGAGCGTCGTGGTGGCTGGACGGGTCGTCACGGGGATTCGGTCGGGTTCATGCCGGCAATCGGGGGGGGTGGTCAAAAAGGCTAGCACGGCCGACGGCCGACGTCGCGATGGATGCTTGGTTTCCGCGCCCCCCTGTGGAAGAATCCGGCACAACGCAAAGTATTACGGTTGTCGATGAAGGATTGCATAGACGAGGACGGCTTCCGGGCCAACGTCGGCATCATCCTCACGAATGACACGGGCCATGTCTTCTGGGCCGGGCGGGCCGGCCGCCCCGGCTGGCAGTTTCCGCAGGGCGGGATCATGCCGGGCGAGAGCCCCAGGGAAGCGATGTTCCGCGAGCTCGAGGAGGAGATCGGGCTGACGCATGATGACGTCTGCGTGCTCGGCGCGTCGCGAAGCTGGTTGAGATATCGGCTGCCGAGTCGCTATATCCGGCGGCACAGCCAGCCGGTGTGTATCGGCCAGAAGCAGCGCTGGTACCTGCTCAGGCTGGTGTCGGACGAGCAGCGGGTACGTTTCGACAGTTGCGATCGACCCGAGTTTGATCGCTGGTGCTGGGTGGACTGGTGGCAACCGGTCAACGACGTGATCTATTTCAAGCGCCGGGTGTACCTGCGCGCCCTGCGCGAATTCGGCCGGCTCGTCTTCCCGGACGGTCCACCTCCACGTCCAGAGCCGGACGCCGAGCAGCGGGCGGGGTAGGCCCCGCCCTTTCATCACCGGAGGATCCTTGGACCGACAGCGCCTCGTCGTCAGGCTTCACGACCCGCGCCGCCTGCGCCTCATCGTCGCCGCCGGCGTCGTGCTCGTGCTGCTGTTCTGTTTCGGGCTGTTCGAGCTCGGCCAGCGGATGGGCGGCTATTCGAGCTTCAGGAACGACGAGCGGCGCCAGGCGCTCAAGAGCGAGGTCCGGGAACTCAAGGCCGAACGCGAGGCGCTCAAGGCGGAACTCGCCAGGGTGCTGACCAGCATCGAGGTGGACCGCGAGGCGCAGGTCCGGCTCGCCGAGACCCTGGCCGAGCGTGAGGCGCGGGTGGCCGAGCTGAACGAGGAGCTCGGGTTTTACCGGCGCATCGTCTCACCATCGGACGGCCAGGCGGGGCTGCGCGTGCAGGGCTTCGAGGTTATGGACGGCAAGCACGGCAGCAAGGGCAGCAACGGGGAGATCGCCAACAGCTACCGGCTCCGGCTGCTGCTGGTGCAGTCTCCCCAGCGCTCGGGCCGGGCCCAGGGCGAGGTCGACCTGAGCTTGCGCGGTACACTGCGTGGCGTGACGGTGAGCCTGACGTTGCAGGAGCTCGCCGCGGAACCGCAGGCTTTCGAGTTCCTGTATTTTCAGGACGTGGACGTCGACGTGATCCTGCCCGAGGGCTTCGAACCCGAGACGGCCGAGATCGAACTGCGCCCCGGGCAGGGCAACGCCCGGGCCATTGCAGCCAGTTTTCCTTGGAAGCCGAGAGGCTGAGGCGGGACAGACAGATGTTTAGCAAAAAGAAGACCGAGAGCACATCGATTGCGACGCTGATCGGCGCCGGCACCACCGTGACAGGCGACATGGATTTCCGCGGCGGTTTGCACCTCGAGGGCCGCATCGTCGGTGACGTGCGTGGCGAACCGGGCTCGGCGGCCACCCTGACGATCGGCGGCGAGGGCGTCATCGAGGGCTCCGTCAGCGTCGACGCCCTGGTGCTCAACGGCACGGTGCGCGGGGACGTGACCGGCCGCGAGCGGGTCGAACTCGGCGCGACCGCAAAGGTCGAAGGGAATGTCTCTTACAAGGTGCTGCAGATGCAGGCGGGCGCGCGCGTGGACGGCCGGCTCATCCATAGCCCGGGTGGCGAGACCGGCCCGGAGGGCCTGCCGGAGACCCACCGGGGACCGGAAGGCGACGGGATTCCCGGCCTGCGCTAGAATGCCTTTCCAACTTCGCCTGTGATGATTGAGCCCATGGCAACAAACATGACCGACATGAATGCTCCCGCCCAGCCCCTGGTGTTCACCAACGCGGCCGCGACCAAGGTCGGCGAGTTGATCCAGGAAGAGAGCAATCCGAATCTCAAGCTCCGCGTGTTCATCCAGGGCGGCGGCTGCTCGGGCTTCCAGTACGGCTTCACCTTCGACGAGAACGTCGACGAAGGCGATACCCGGATCGAGAATTGCGGCGTCACCCTGCTGGTCGACCCGATGAGCATCCAGTACCTGGAAGGCTCCGAGATCGACTACCGCGAGGACCTGAACGGGGCGCAGTTCGTGATCCGCAATCCGAACGCCTCGACCACCTGCGGGTGCGGGTCGTCGTTCGGGGTCTGAACGGCTTCGCACGGATTCGCTGAGCCCGGCCCCGATGACGGCGGATAACCAGCCGGACGTCATCGCGGCCGTCGACCTCGGCTCAAACAGTTTTCACATGGTCGTGGCGCGTCGCCAGAACGGCGAGATCGCGATTCTCGATCGCATTCGCGAAATGATCCGGCTCGGCGCCGGACTGGACGAGAACGGCCGGATCTCGGCCGAGGCCACCGAGCTCGCATTTGCCTGCCTGGGCCGCTTCCGAGAGCGCCTCGCGGCGCTGGAGGCCGGTCAGGTGCGGGCTGTGGGCACCAATACGCTGCGGCGCGCACGGCGCCGCAACGCCTTCCTGTCGCGGGCCCGCGCCGCGCTCGGGCACCCCATCGAGGTGATTTCCGGTGTCGAGGAGGCCCGCCTGGTCTACCTGGGCGCGGCTCACAGCCTGCCGTCGCAGGTTGGGCGGAGGCTGGTCGTCGACATCGGCGGCGGCAGCACGGAGCTGATCATCGGCGAGGGTTATGATGCCTTGCGCCTCGAGAGCCTGTACATGGGCTGCGTGAGCAGCAGCGAGTCGTTTTTTCCCGGCGGCGTGATCACCGCGCAGGGCTTCCGCAAGGCGCGCCTGTTCGCGCGCCGCGAGCTGGAGCCGATCCGCGAGCGCTTCCGCGAGTCCGAGTGGCAACAGGCCGTCGGCACGTCCGGCACCATCCGCGCCTCCGGGCGCCTCCTGCGCCTGCTCGGCGTCACCGGGGGCGAGATCACCCGCCCCGGCCTCGACCTGCTGCGGGAGCGTCTCGTCGCCGCCGGTCACGTCGATCGCCACGACCTGCCGGGCCTCAGCGCCCAGCGGGCGCCGGTCTACCCGGGCGGACTCGCTGTGCTGACCGAGGTTTTCGACGCGCTGGAGATCGAGTCCATGCTGCCGGCGGAGGGTGCCCTGCGCGAGGGCCTGTTGTGGGATCTCGTCGGCCGCCTGACCGACGAGGACGCGCGCGACCGCAGCGTGCGCGGCTTCCAGCAGCGCTTCCACGTGGACGTGGCGCAGGCCGAGCGCGTCGAGGCGACGGCGCTGGGCCTGCTCGGCGAGCTGGCCGAATCCTGGTCGCTGCAGGACCCGGAGTGCGCCGAGCTGCTCGGCTGGGCGGCCCGGCTGCACGAGGTCGGGCTGGATATTGCGCATGCGCACCACCAGCTGCACGCCGCGTACCTGCTGCGCAACGCGGATCTTGCCGGCTTTTCATTCGACCAGCAGCGGCGCCTCGCGGTGCTGGTCGGCGCGCATCGCAGGAAGATCCGCGACGAGTTGTTCGACGGGCTGCTGGAGCCCTGGTCCAGGCGCATGCCTTACTTGCTTGCCACTCTCAGGCTCGCCGCGCTCCTGCATCGCAGCCGCACGCCGTCGTCGCCGCCGCCGCTCGGCATCACAGCGACGCGGCGCAAGTTGCGCCTGGAGTTTCCGGAGGGCTGGCTCGAGACGCATCCGCTCACCCGCGCGGATCTCGAGCAGGAGGTCCGTTACCTGGCGGTGCTGGACCTCAAGCTCAGCTTTCGCTGACCGACTGGGCCAGTTCGGCCAGGCGCGTTTCCTGGGCGGGCACCGGCTCGGCATCCCCGGCGTTTACGCGCCACCAGCGGCCGTCGGGCGCCATCTGCCACGCCTGCCGGTTGTCGCGCAACTCAAGCTCGAGGTCTGCGGCAAGCCGGCGCTTCAGCGCCGCGCGCATGACCGGGAAGCAGATCTCGACGCGGCTGAAGAAGTTGCGCTCCATCCAGTCCGCGCTCGACAGGTAGACCTCGGTGGCGCCCCCGTTGCCGAACAGCAGCACACGCGCGTGTTCGAGGAAGCGCCCGACCAGCGAGCGCACGCGGATGTTGTCCGAGGCGCCGGGCACGCCCGGCCGGAGGCTGCAGGTGCCGCGCACGATGAGATCGATCTGCACGCCCGCGCACGAGGCGCCGTACAGCGCCTCGATGACCTCCGGCTCCACGAGGGCATTCAGCTTGGCGACGATGCGCGCCGGGCGCCCGGCGGCCGCATGTTCCGCCTCCCGGTTGACGAGGGCGACGATGCGCTCGTGCAGCCCCAGCGGCGCGAGCGCCAGGCTTGCAGTCGTCGGGCGCGCGCCGGGCGAGGTCAGCAGCATGAGCGCCTGGTGGACGTCCCGCCCGAGGCGGGCGTTGCAGGTCAGCAGGCCGTAGTCGGCGTAGAGCCGCGCCGTTTCCGGGTGGTAATTGCCGGTGCCGAGGTGCAGGTAGCGGCGCAGCCGGCCGTTCTCGCGCCGGACGATAAGCAGCATCTTGGCGTGAGTCTTGTAGCCAACGACGCCGTAGACCACGTGCGCGCCGGCCTCCTGCAGCCGCGCCGCGAGCGCGATGTTCTCGGCTTCGTCGAAGCGGGCCATGAGCTCGACCACGACGGTGACTTCCTTGCCCGCGCGCGCGGCCTCCACGAGCGCGTCGACGACCGGCGAGTCCGGCCCGGTCCGGTAGAGCGTTTGCTTGATCGCCAGCACGACCGGATCCGCCGCCGCTTCCCGCAGCAGTTCTATGACCGGCGCGAAGGCCTGGTAGGGGTGGTGCAGCAGCACGTCCCCGCGCCGCATCGCGGCGAGCACGCCACCGGCGCCCGCCAGCGCCGCCGGGCGGCCGGGTACGAAGCGCGGGTACTTGAGGTCGGGCCGGTCGACCAGCTCGATGACCTGGGAAAGGCGGTTCAGGTTGACGGGCCCGTTAACCTCGTAAAGGTCGTCGTCGCCCAGCTCGAAGCGATTCAGCAGGAAGCGCAGCAGGTGCGCCGGACAGCCCCCGGCGACCTCGAGGCGCACCGCGTCGCCGTTGCGCCGCGACGCGAGCTCGCCCTCGACCGCAAGCAGGAGGTCCTCGGCTTCCTCGTCGTCCACCAAGAGGTCGCTGTTGCGCGTCACGCGGAACTGGTGGCAGCCGAGCACCTCCAGGCCGGGAAATAGCTCGCCCACGAAGGCATGGATGATCGAGGAGAGAAACACGAAGTCATTCGGCCCGGTGCCGTCGAGCTCCGCGGGAATGCGGATGATCCGCGCCAGCGACCGTGGCGCCTGGACGACCGCGAGGGGCGCGTCACGGCCGAAGGAGTCGGTCCCGGAGAGTTCGACGACAAAGTTCAGGGACTTGTTCAGGATGCGCGGGAAGGGATGCGCCGGGTCGAGCCCGATGGGCGTCAGCACCGGTAGCACCTCGTCGCGGAAGAAGCGGCGCGCCCAGCGGGCCTGGGCGCGGTTCCACTCACCGCGCGGCAGGAAGCGTACGCCGCGCTCCGCCAGCACCGGTACGAGCGACTCGTTGAAGACGCGGTACTGCCCGCCGACGATCTCCCGGGCGGCCTGGGCGATCCCGGCCAGCGTCTCCACCGGGCCGAGTCCGTCGCGCCGCAGGTACGAGGTGCCGCGCTCCATGCGCGCCTTGATGCCACCGACGCGAATCTCGAAGAACTTGTCCAGGCCGGTGCAGGACAGGCACAGGAAGCGCAGGCGCTCGAGCGGCGGCACCGTCTCGTCGCTGGCCAGCTCGAGGACGCGCCGGTTGAACTCGAGTGCCGCGAGCTCGCGGTTCAGGTAGAGCTCCGGCCTGCGCAGGGCCTCGGGGTCGGGCGCGTTCATTGCGCGGGCCAGGTCGCGCCCAGCACCGCTGGCCGGGCGGCGCCGGTGACCGACGGGACATTGCCGGCCAGGCCGGCCAGGGTGCGGGCCGCGAGCCAGGCGAATGCGGCGGCCTCCACATGGTCCGGGTCGACCCCGTGGACGGCGCTGCTCTCGATCCGCGCCTGCGGCAGGCGCGCCGCGAGCCGTGCCAGGAGCTGGCGGTTGTGCACCCCGCCGCCGCAGGTGATCAGCCGCTGCGGGGCAGCCGCTGCGAGTGCATCTGCGACGCTCGCCGCGGTGAACTCGCACAAGGTCGCCTGCACGTCCTCGGGCGCCGGCTGCCCGGCGCGGGCGACGAGCTCGTCGAGCCAGGCCGGGGTGAAGTCCTCGGGGCCGGTGCTCTTGGGGGATGCGAGCGCGAGGAAGGGGTGCGAGCGCAGCGCCGCCAGCAAGGGCGCGGAGATCCGGCCAGTGGCTGCCCAGGCCCCGTCCTCGTCGAAGGGGCGGCCGAGGTGGCGGCGCGTCCAGCCGTCCATCAGCCCGTTGGCGGGTCCCGTGTCGAACCCCGTGACCGGTTGCCCCGGCTCGAGCAGCGTGAGGTTGGCGACGCCGCCGAGGTTCAACACGGCGCGACGCTCGTCCGGGGCCGCGAACACCGCGGCATGGAACGCCGGGACCAGCGGGGCGCCCTGGCCGCCGAGCGCCATGTCGCGCCGCCGGAAATCCGCCACGACCGCGATCCCGGTGCGTGCCGCAATGATGTTCGGGTCGCCGATCTGCAGCGTGAACGGCCGCGTTGCGCGCGGCCGGTGCCGGAGCGTCTGGCCGTGGCTGCCGATCGCGCGGACCGACGAGTGCGCCACACCGCTCGCCTCGAGCAGCCCGAGCGCCGCCCGCGCAAACAGCTCGCCGACCAGGCCGTCCAGCTCGCCGAGCTCGTCGATGGCGTCGAGCCCCGGCGCGAGGCCGGTCCCGGGGATGGCAAGCCGGCGGAGGCGCGCCACCAGCGGCGTGGGTAACTCCAAGGTGCGGGCTGCGAGCATGCGGAAGCCGGCCGCGCCGATCTCCGCGAGGGCGGCATCGACGGCGTCCATCGAGGTCCCGGAAATGAGACCGATATAGCAGCCGGGCAGGATTGCGGGGGATGGGGCCAGGGCGCTGCCGTCAGTCGGCGGCGGCCAGCCGCACGGCGCCGAGACCGTCGAGCTCGGCAATCAGCGGGGTCGTCACGGTGGCAAACTCGGCGCGCCGGGCCGCCGGGACCGGATCCGCCTTCGGCAGCTCAACCGTGCGCGGGTTCTTGTGCACGCCGTTGACGCGGTACTCGTAGTGCAGGTGCGGGCCGCTGGCGAGGCCGGTCATGCCGACATAGCCGATGACCTCGCCCTGCCGGACGCGTCGCCCGGCCCGCATGCCCGGCGCGATGCGCGACATGTGGGCATACAGGGTGGTGACGTTGCCGCCGTGTTGCAGCACCACGGCCTTGCCGTAGCCGCCGTTCACGCCGGCGGAAATCACCCGGCCGTCGCCGGCCGCCATGATCGGGGTGCCGGTGCGGGCCGCGTAGTCCACGCCCTGGTGGGGACGCCGCGTCTTGAGCACCGGGTGCAGCCGATTCGGGTTGAAGTTCGAGCTGACGCGCGTGAAATCGACCGGGGCGCGCAGGAACGCCTTGCGCATGCTGTCGCCGCCGGGCGTGTAGTAACGCGCCCGGCCATCCTCGTCCGGGAACCGCACCGCGCGGTAGCTGCGGCCCTGGTTGCCGAACTCGGCGACGAGGATCTCGCCGTCGCGCAGCTTCTCGCCATCCTGCCAGATTTCCTCGTAGATGACGGCAAACCAGTCGTCGCGGCGAATATCCAGCGCGAAGTCGATGTCCCAGGCGTAGATGCCGGCCAGGCGCATGATTGTGCCGTCCGAGAGTCCGGCCGCCAGGCCCGCGGCATAGAAGGAGCTGGTGATCTGGCCGGTGGTGCGGGCGACGCGGACCTCGACCGGGTGCTCCAGGAAGCTCGCCGTGAAGCCCTGTTCGCCCGCGCTGACCACGAGGCTGCGGGTCTCGTCGACCCGCCGCGTCAGCGACAGGATGGCCTCGCCGTCGTGCACGATCTCGAAGGCGTCGCCAGGACGGATGCGCTTGAGGTGGGGCGCGGCCTCCGCGACCTTCAGCAAGCGATGCAGGTCGTTGACCGACAGCCCGTGGCGCCGGAACAAGCGGTCGAGGCTGTCGCCGGACTGGACCTCGAGCACCATGCGGTCCGCCGCGGGCTCGGGCGCCAACAGTTCGGCCGGCTCGGCCGGCTCGAGCGCGGGCTCGGCGGGCGGGAGCGCGAGGGGCGTCTCCGCAGCGGCGCCGCCCGCGGCGAGCGGCGGCAAGGGCAGGGCGGTGGCGCTGCGCTCGAACTCCGGGACCTGGTTGCCCTGGGCGGGTTCGTTGAGCCAGAGCGCCAGCAGGCCGGCGACGACGGCAAAGCTGACCACCGCGGCGATATGATGGCGGGACAACGGGCGGCGTGGCGCATGCCGGGCGCCGTCGATCGCCTTGTAATCGTGTCGGACCCCGATTCCCACTCGACCCACCGTGCCGCAGGCTGCAAAATTCAGGTTACCCTAGCGGCCCCGGGCGTTCCGGTCAATGCGCCGTTTCACACAATAAAAACAGCGAGTCACCCTGGAGACTTAATGAGACCTGCGAACGAACAGCTCGCGGAATTGCGCCGCGGTACCGAGGACGTGCTCCTCGAAAAAGAACTCGAGGAACGGCTGGGCTCGGGCCGCCCCTTGCGCATCAAGGCCGGCTTCGATCCGACCGCCCCGGACCTCCATCTCGGCCACACGGTGCTCATCAACAAGATGCGCCAGTTCCAGGCCTTCGGCCACGAGGTCATTTTTCTCATCGGCGACTTCACCGGGATGATCGGCGACCCGACCGGCAAGACCGCGACCCGTCCGCCGCTGACGCCGGAGGACATCGCCGAGAACGCGCGCACCTACGAGGCGCAGATCTTCAAGATCCTCGACCCGGAACGCACGCGGGTCGAATTCAACTCCCGCTGGATGGGCGCGATGAGCGCGGCCGACCTGATCCAGCTGGCGGCGAGGCACACGGTGGCGCGCATGCTGGAGCGCGATGATTTCAGCCGGCGCTACGCCGAGGGGCGGCCGATCGCGATCCACGAGTTCCTCTATCCGCTGGTGCAGGGCTACGACTCGGTGGCGCTGCAGGCGGACGTGGAACTCGGTGGCACCGACCAGAAATTCAACCTGTTGGTGGGCCGCCAGCTGCAGCAGGCCTGGGGCCAGCCGCCGCAGGTGGTGATCACCGTGCCGCTGCTCGAGGGTCTCGACGGCGTGCAGAAGATGTCGAAGTCCCTGGGCAACTACGTGGGCATCAACGAGCCGCCCGCGACCATGTTCGGCAAGCTGATGTCCATCGCCGACACGCTGATGTGGCGCTACTTCGAACTGCTGTCGTTCCGTCCGCTGGCCGAGCTCGCCGAGCTCAAGGCCGGGGTGGCCGCCGGCCGCAACCCGATGGAGGTGAAGTTCGAGCTCGCCCACGAGATCACGGCGCGCTTCCACGGCGAGGACGGGGCGGCGGCCGGGCGGCGCGACTTCGACCAGCGCATCCGCGCCGGCGCCATCCCCGAAGAACTGGAACGGCGCGTGCTCGTCATCGACGGCGCGGAGATCGGCCTCGCGGCCGCCTTGACCGCCGCGGGCCTGACCGCGAGCAACTCGGAGGCGTTCAGGGAGATTCGCCAGCGGGCCGTGCGCGTCGATGGGGAGCGCGTCGAAGACCAGCGGCTGTTGCTCAAGGCGGGGAGCCGCTACGTGCTCGCGGTCGGCAAGCGCCGCATCGTCGAGCTCGAGCTGCACAGCGCATAGACCCAAGAATCAAGGACCATCGACCCGGGAGGAGCTCCATGCTTTACAGGAACGTGATCGCCGCGGCCGCCGCGCTGCTGTTGACTGGCCCGGCCGCCGCGCTGGACGATGAACAGGCGCAGAAGGCTACCGAGACCCGCCAGGCGGTCCTGAAGGTCGTCGGCTGGAACGTCGGACCGATGGGAGCGATGGCGCGCGACCTGGTGCCCTGGGACGACGCGTTGTTCCTGCGCAACGCGCAGCGCATCGCCTGGATGACTACCATGATCCCGGACGCGTTCCGTGCCGACACCCGCGCCCACGAGCTCAAGACCGAGGCGCTGCCCGTGATCTGGGAGGACTTTGCCCGCTTCGAGGAACTCGCGGCCAACGCGCAACGCAGCGCAGCGCAACTGGTCGAGGTGGCGGGCAGCGGCGACCGCGACGCGGCACGCCAGGCGATCGGCGCGCTGATCGACGACTGCAAGGCCTGTCACGAGACCTTCCGCGTCAAACGCTAAAAGGGCCCTAATAAATGGTTCATCGCGCTTTGCCGGGAAAATCGGCTCGCGCGGAGACGCAGAGAGGCAGCGGCGCGGAGAACATATACAGGTAGGATTACGAGGCAGGGTTTTCGGTGGGCGCCCGGGGGCTTACAGGCCCCGTGAGTTGGTGTCATGGTGTGTGGGCCATCCATCACTCCACGGCCTTCACGCTAATCTGCGAAGACCCTAATAAATTCCCAGGTCGGCGAGACTCGGCGGCGGCGCCGAGCTGACCAGCAGCCAGACGGCGCCCGCCGCGGCCAGCAGCAGCGCGACGGCCAGCGGCAGGCGCGATCCCGGGATCGCGGGCCCGGCCGTGGCCTTGCGGCCGGTGATCATCGGCCCGATGAGGTCGATCCCCGGCCGCAGGCGGTACAGCAGCACGGCGGCGACGTGCACGCCGGACAATACCAGCAACCCGTCGAACAGCCGGGCGTGCCAGGTCTCGCCGAGCGCGCGCACCTCGCCCGGCGCCGCCCAGTACCAGGGGCCGGTATCCAGCCCGTCGTGGCTGTTGACCAGCCCGGTCGCGACCTGGGCCGCCAGCAACGCGAGGAGCAGCAGGATCATCCAGCCGCCGGGCGCCGTATGGCCGGCGCCGGGCTCCGGCTTGCCTTGCAGCCAGCCGCGCAGCTCGCGGTAAACGCGCGTCGGCCCGGCGACGAAGCTGCCGAAGCGCGCGTAGCGCGGACCGAAGATGCCCCACGCGAGGCGGAACAGCACGAGCGTCGCGATCGCGTAGCCGGAGTAGAAATGCAGCTCCAGCCGGCCGAGCTCCGCGGTCAGCCAGGAGGCGAGAACGAGCAGCACCAGCGACCAGTGGAACAAGCGCACGGGCAGGTCCCAGACGAGCTTCCTTTCCATCCCGAGTCCTCCGTGCAAAACGGCCGCCGGCCGACACTATAATCGGCGGAGCGAGGCGTGGCACAACCAACGGAGCCCCCATGAACGGCAACCTGCGTATCCCGGCGGCGATTCTCGGCATCAGCCTCGCGCTCGGCATCGCGAGTGCGGGTGGCCTGGTCGCAAACGCCTTGTACGAGGCGCGGACCGCGCAGCGCTATGTCACGGTCCGGGGACTGTCCGAGCGCCTGGTGCCGGCCGATACCGCGATCTGGCCCGTCGTGTTCACCGTCACCGGCGATGACCTCGGGCAGGTGCAGCAGCAGGTGGAGAACAACTACCGCACCATTCGCGAATTCCTGCGCGCGCGCGGCTTCGACACCGCGGAAATGTCGACCATCGTGCCGCGCATCACCGACGTTGAGGCCCAGATGTCGGGGCAGCAGGCACGTCCCGGGAACCGCTATGTCGCCGAGGCCGCGTTGACGCTGCGCACGCCGCGCGTCGATGACATGCGCGCCGCCATGCAGGGCTCGGGCGAGCTCGTGACCGCGGGCATCGTGCTGGTGCGCAGCTGGGAATACCAGCCGCAATACCTGTTCACCGGCCTCGACTCGATCAAGCCGGAGATGATCGCGGCAGCGACGCGTGACGCGCGCAGCGCGGCGCAGCAGTTCGCAGCGGATTCCGGCAGCCGCGTGGGCGGCATCCGCACCGCCCAGCAGGGCTACTTCTCGATCAGCGACCGGGACCCGTTTTCGCCGGAGTTCAAGTCCGTGCGGGTGGTCACGACGGTGGAGTATTTCCTCGTCGACTGAGCCCCGCGAATTATCTTTCCGGGCGGGGTTGACGGCCCGCGGCGGTCGCATATAATGCGCCCCCCACCGACGAGTCGAACGAGGAATCGGGGGGTCACGCGGAGTGAAAATAATCGCTCCGGGTTGTTGACAGCCCAACTTCCTCGCGTATACTTGTCGGTCTGCCTTGCCCGAGTGCAAAGGCCCGCTCTTTAAAAATTTGGACCAAGTAATTTGTGTGGGAGCTCGTGTCGATGCCTGCAGTCGCAGACATTGGTCGAGCACCAAATCAGTCAGTT
>JBLRWH010000015.1:0-40460 GCA_047921395.1 Gammaproteobacteria bacterium | reverse complement strand
GGCCGGCGCCGCCGCGCGCAAGGAAGACCGCCCCATGCTGGCGCGCCTGTACTGGTTCACGGTCGAGTTCGGCCTGATCCACCGCGGGCAGGAAGGCCTGCGGACCTACGGGGCGGGCGTGGTGTCCTCGATCGGCGAGACCATCTATGCGCTGGAGAGCGACGAGCCGCTGCGCAAACCCTTCAATCCGCTGGACGTGCTGCGCACGCCCTACCGGATCGACATCTACCAGCCGATCTATTTCGTGATCGAGAGTTTCGACACCCTGTTCGAGGTCGCCCAGATGGACCTGCTCGCGCTGATCGAGCGGGCGCGCAAGCTCGGCATGCATCCGCCGGCGTTCCCATCCAAGGAAGCCGTCAGCGCCTGAGCGCCCCCGACTTTTACCCGAGGAGATATCCCGTGAGTGATCTCACCACGAAAACCTGTGTGCCCTGCGAGGGCGGCGTCAAACCGATGACCGCCGACGAAGCGCGCAAGCTGCTTGGCCAGCTGCATGGCGACTGGTCCCTGAACGACGACGCGACTGAAATCCGGCGCGACTTCAGCTTCAAGGGCTTCTACCGGACGATGGGCTTTGTCAACGCCGTCGCCTGGGTCGCCAACATGGAGAACCACCATCCCGATCTCGAGGTCGGCTGGGGCCACTGCCTGGTGCGGTTCAGCACGCACTCCATCAGCGGCCTGTCGGAAAACGACTTCATCTGCGCCGCGAAGGTCGATGCCCTACTCGGCGAGTAATGCTGCGTCGTCGGGCTCGATCGCGTCGAGCTGGCTGATTCGGGAACAGGAGAAGGCGACCGCCGCCGCGCGCGCGTGGCCGTCTCGCTCCACGTCCAGCGACCACTGCGCGTGCTCACACATCAACGCCAGCGCGGTGGCGCGCCCGAGCGTCAATGCGAAGCCGCGGCCGTTGGCCTCCAGCGCGTCGCGCCCGGAATCGGCGGCCGCACGGTACCACGCCAGGGCGCGATCGGCCGCCGTCCCGGCGATGCTGACGGCGGCCGCGAGCCGGTCGTCACGGCAGGCGCGCGCGCAGGCCGCGATGCGCCGGCGCAGCACCGCGAGCGCCACGCCGTCGCCGCAGGCCTTGAGCAGCTCCAGCGACAGCACGTTGGTGGTGCCCTCCCAGATGGGCAGCACCTGCGCGTCGCGAACGATCACCGGCAGGCCGGTGTCCTCGACATAACCCGCGCCGCCGAAACACTCGATCGCCTCGGTCGAGACTGCCACCGCCTGTTTCCCGGTCGTCAGCTTGGTCAGCGCGGTCATCAGCCGCAGCAGCGCGCGCGTGTCATCGTCGTCCTCGCCGTGCTCGACGCGGCCCAGCAGGTGGATGAGCTCGAAACACAAGTGGAACGCCGCCTCGTACTCGGCCTGCATCGCGGCGAGGGTCTGGATGTGCAACGGCTGGCGCGACAGCGGCCGGCCGAACGCCTCCCTTCGGTGCGCATAGTCGCGCGCGAGCGCCACGCCGCGCCGCATGAATGACGCCGCGCAGACGCTGTTCCAGGTCCGCGTCATGGTGAGCATGGGCACGATTCGGCGCACGCCGTCGGCCGTGCCCGCCACCGGGATCGCCGGCGTGCCGTCGAGCATCAACTCGGCCGTCGGCACCTTGCGCGTGCCGAGCTTGTCCTTGAGCCTCAATACGCGAATGCGATCGAGCCGGCCGGCGGCGTCGCGGGGCTCCACATAGAACAGGGCGAGGCCGCGCCCGCCGGGACCGTTGCCCTCCGGACGCGCAAGCGTCAGCGCGACCTGGGAAGTGGCTGCCGAGGTGAACCACTTGCGCCCCCACAGCGTCCAGCCGTCCTTGTCCTGCCGGGCGATGGTCTCGGAGGCCCCGACGTCCGAGCCACCGGTCGATTCCGTCATCCACTGGCCGCTGGTCCAGAACGCCTCCGGGTCGCGGCTGGTCAGGTGCGGCACGACCCGCTCTGCGAGTGCGCGGTTGCCCGACTCCAGCAGCGTGCGCGCCGCGCCGTCCGTCATCGCCAGCGGGCAGCTGTAGACGTCGGTGGAGGGATGAAAGAGGTGCACGAGCGCAAATTGCACGGTGCGCGCGAGCGGACCGTGCCCGGGCTCGTAGCCCGCCGCAACGAGGCCGAACTCCGCCGCCAGGCGCTCGGCGCGCCGCCACAGCGGCGACAGCTCGATCTCGTCGACGCGATTGCCCCAGGCATCCCACTGCACCAGGCGCGGCTCGTTCAGACGGTCGGCCAACTGCATGCGGTACAACTCGCCGCCCGCGAGCTCGCCCAGCTCGCGCAAGGCCTCCGTCACCGCCGGCGGGATGGCCCCGCCGAAGCGCCGCGCCAGCAGCGAGCGCAGCACGCGGTCGTCGTCGTACTGGTTGGCGAGTTGTGGGGGCGGCTGGTTGAATGGCTGCATGGGTATGCCCTCGCTAGATTCCCATCTTGTTCAGGTGATCGAGGATCCGGCCCAGCACCATCGTGAGCGTCGGATGAGAACGCTGGAACTCGTCGATGTAGTCGCCGACGAGGGCCCTCGGGCTCGCCTCCGGCGGCACTTCGTCAGCGGCCAGGCTCTCCTCGATCTGTGCCTGCAGCGCCTCCATGCGGGCGCGCTGGCTGTCGGTCAGCTCCCGGGCGCCGGCCACCTCCTTGCGAAGCTGCGCGAGGAGTTCTTCCATCTGGTGTCTGGGCATCGTCGTGGCTCTCCCTTTTGATCCATTGTCACGCGCGGGTGGCGGGTCGCGCCACCTCCGGCAGGTCGCCGTCGAGCCCCATCGCGCGACGGATGAATATCCCTTTCAGGGGCGCGAGGCGATCGACCAGCGTGAAGCCGGCGCGCCTGAGCGTGCCAAGCCCCGGATCGTCGTTGCTGAACAAGCGGTTGATGCCGTCGAAGGCGCGCATCGCGATCACATTCTCGGGCTTGCGCCAGCGCTCGTAGCGCCGCAGCAGCGCCGGGTCGCCCGGATCGCGCCCGGCGGCCAGCGCGGCCGCGACGGTTTCCGCGAGCGCCGCGGCGTCGAGAAAGCCCAGGTTCACGCCCTGCCCGGCTAAGGGATGCACGGTGTGCGCGGCGTCACCGACCAGGGCGTAGCGGGCGCGCGTGTAGACGGGCGCATGGCGCATGCGCAGCGGGAACGCCGCCCGCGGTCCCGCCTCGAGCACCTCGCCGAGGCAGCCGTCGGACGCCTCGGCGACCGCGGCGCGAAACGTCTCGTCGTCCGCGGCCAGCAATTCTTCCGCGTGCGCCGGCGTGGTCGACCAGACGATCGACACACGCCCATCCGACAGCGGTAGCAGCGCGAGCGGGCCGTCGGGCAAGAACCGCTGCCACGCCGTCTCGCCATGCGGCAACTGGCAGCGCAGGGTGCACACCAGGGCGCGTTGCTCGTAGTCGTGCCCCTGGGTCTCAAGCCCGGCCAGGCTGCGCGAGCGTGAACCCGCACCGTCGGCGCCGATGACGAGGCGCGCCTGCAGGCGACGCCCATCCTCGAATCCCAGCTCGGCGCGCTCCGTGCCGAGGGTCAGCGTCTCGAGACGCGCACCGTCCAGCAGGCTCACGTTGTCCGCCCCGAGCAGCGCGTTGCGCAGTGCGAGCCGCACCAACTCGTTCTCCACGATGTGCCCCAGCACGGGTGCTGCCACATCGGCGGCGCTGAAGCGGATCGCACCGGGACCACCCGCCGGGATCGCCCCGTCCCAGACCCGCATGTGCGCATAGGGGCTGATTCTGCCCGCCGCGATCTCGTCCCAGGCGCCACAGGCCGCCAGCACGCGCCGGCTGGCCTCCGACAGCGCCGAGACGCGCAGGCCCGGCGGATCCGCGGCGCGCCAGCGCGGTGGCGCCTCGGCATCCAGCACGGCGATCGAGGCAGCCGGCGACATGCGTGCAAGCAGGGCCGCCGTGGCCGCGCCGACCATGCCGGCGCCGACAACCACGATATCCACGGCGCCTCTCATGGCGACAGCGGCTGGCCGAGCGCCAGGCGCGGCAACCGTCCGGCCAGGCCCATGCCGCGCCTCGCGAGTGCGGCGCGCGCCGGCGGAAACAGGTCGAGCCCGATGAGGCCGAGCCGGCGGCCGGCGCGCAGGGGCGCGAATTCGCTCGTGAAGACCTGCACGAGCCCATCCGTGTCGCGCACAGTGCGTAAGCGATCGGCCTCGCGCCACTGCGCGTACTCCTCGCGCAGGCCCGGTGCGCCCGGATCGCCGCCCGGGCCTTGTCGTGCGACCAGTTCCGCCAGCGCCGCGACGTCGCGCAGGCCGAGGTTGAAGCCCTGGCCGGCGACCGGGTGAATGCCGTGCGCGGCGTTGCCGACGAGCAGGACCCGCCCCGTGTACCAGGCCAGTGCCTGCACCAGCGACAGTGGATAGGCCGCGCGGCCGCCGACCTTGCGGAAGGCGCCGAGGCGATAGCCGAATGCGGCCTGGAGCCGGGCCAGGAATTCCGCATCGTCCAGCGCCAGCGTCGCCGATGCCTCGTCCGGGGGCAGCGTCCAGACGATGGTGACACGACCCTGCGTCAAGGGCAGGACCGCCAGCGGGCCGCTGGGCGTGAAGCGCTCGAAGGCCGTGCCGGCATGATCGATGGCCGGGGTGAGGTTGGCGATCAACGCGGTCTGGCCGTAGTCGCGCACTTCATGCTGGATTCCCGCCATCGCGCGGACCGGCGAGCCGACACCGTCGGCGGCGGCGAGCAAGCGGGCACGCACCTGTACGGCCGCCGCGCCGTCGCGCTCGATACTCACCCGCACGCCCCCGTCGTCCTGGGCGAGGCCGACGACTTTCGCGGGCGACCAGGCCGTCAGCCCTGGCGCAGCGCGAATACGCTCCCACAAGGCCGCGCCGAGCGCGCGATTCTCCACCACATGACCGAAGCTCGCCAAGCCCTGCTGGTCGGCGCGCAGGCGAGTCATGCCGAAGGCGCCGCGTTCCGAGACATGGACGGTGCGGATCGGCGCCGCGTGACCCGCGAGCGCCGACCAGCAGCCGATGCCCTCGAGAATCCGCCGACTGCTTTCCGAGATCGCGGTGGCCCGATCGTCATAGCTCGGCTGCCCCGCGTCCGCGGGTGGCGTGGCCTCCACCACCAGGGTCCGCAGCGGCAGCGCGGCGAGCGCGACCGCGAGCGAGCCGCCGACCATGCCGCCGCCGGCGATGACGATGTCGAAGTCTGCGCTGTCTCGCCCGCTCATGATCCTCAGGCGGCCTGCATCAGCCGCTCGATCTCGTCCGGATCCCTGGGCACATCGGCAGACAGCACCTCGGCGCCGTCCGCCGTCACGAGCACGTCGTCCTCAATGCGGATGCCCATGCCCCACCACTTTTTCGGCACGCCCCGGCTACCCGGCGCAATGTACAGGCCGGGCTCGACGGTCAGCACCATGCCGGGCTCGAAGATGCGCCACTCCTCACCGACCTTGTAGTCGCCTACGTCGTGGACGTCGAGGCCGAGCCAGTGGCCGGTGCGATGCATGTAAAAGCGCCGGTAGTCGCCGTTCTTGATCAGCGTGGGCAGCCGGCCCTTGAGGAGGCCGAGCCGCACCAGCCCACGGGTCAGTGCGCGCACCGCCGCGTCGTGGGGCTCATCCCAGTGATTGCCCGGGCGCACCTTATCGATGGCCGCGTGCTGGGCTTCCAGCACGACCTCGTAGAGGGCGCGCTGGTCGGGACTGAAGCGGCCCGACACCGGGAAGGTGCGCGTGATGTCGGAGGCATAGCACTCGTACTCGCAGCCGGCATCGATCAGCAGCAGGTCGCCCTCATTCAGCCGGGCATTGTTCTCTATGTAATGGAGGATGCAGCCGTTGGCGCCACCGCCGACGATGGGGTGGTACGAGGTCGTCGTGTCATGCCGCCTGAACTCGTGCAGGAACTCGGCCTCGATCTCGTACTCCATCATGCCGGGCTTGCAGGCGCGCATGGCGCGCACGTGCGCGGCGGCGGCGATCTTTGCGGCCTTGCGCATCGCGGCCACTTCGCCGCGACTCTTGAACAGCCGCATGTCGTGCAACAGGTGGTCGAGCGAGACGAATTCCGTGGGCGTGGTCACCCCGGTCTTGGCGGCCGCCCGCAGCTGGTTGACCCAGCCGAGCAGGCGCTGGTCGAACTCTGCGCTCAGGCCCATCGTGTAATAGACACGATCGCTGTGCTCCAGCATGCCGGGCAGGATGTCGTCGATGTCCGAGATCGGGAACGCGTCATCGGCGCCGTAGTCGCGCACCGCGCCCTCCGGCCCTGCGCGGCGCCCGTCCCAGGTCTCGCGCTCAGGATCGCGGTCGCGACAGAACAGCACGTACTCGCCGTGCTCGCGACCCGGCATCAGCACCACCACGGCCTCGGGTTCCGGGAACCCGCTCAGGTACTGGAAATCGCTGTCCTGGCGGTACGCATGCTCGACGTCGCGGTTGCGCACACGCGTCGGCGCGGCGGGCAGGATGGCAATTCCCCCCTTGCCGATCATGCGCATCAGTTGCCGGCGTCGCCGGGCGAATTCTTTGTTGTTCATCGGCGCGTGAGCCCCTGGTTTGTGTCAGTGAATGGAATGATACCCGGGTGCTGGCTGGCATTCGTCATGCAGGAGCTGTACCGCGACGCGCACGTACTCGACGAGTTCCGCGAATGCAGCCTCGCCCGCCTCCTCGACTTCCTCCTCGGCCACGCCGGCCCGGCCGATCTCGGAGAAGTCCGACAGGATTTCCCGGAGCTCGTCCGGCAATTCCTCGACCGGCCGGAGGCCGCGGATGGCGAGCCCGTACAGGAAGCCATTGCACCAGTCTGCGAGAGCCGCCGCCCGGTCCTCGATGGGCGCATCGTCCGGAGGAAGCGCCAACTGGAACGCCATCTCGCCGCCGGCGAGCGCCCCGACCGTTGCCGCGTACAACGCGCCAAGCAGCGCCCTGGCGTCGGCACGCTCCCGCAGGCTGAACCCCTCGGCGTCCGCGAGGGTATTGTGGAGCCACGCCTCCGGCATGTCTTCCGCCCCCGCGCACAGCAGCCCACACAGGGTGCCATGCGCCTCGGCCGCGGCGCTGCCCGCCTCCGCGCCGCCAAGCGACGCCTGAAGTTCGCCATAGTCCGGGAAATTCATCACGTACCTGCCCTGCGCGCCGCCGTCGGGGGAATGGATCGTGGCGCGATGCTAACACCCGGAATCGCCGGCTCACAGGCGCGGGTGGCGACCGATTGACCGCCACTTGGGGCCTCACTATAGTTGCCGCCATGGACAAGGGTACGGTGCAGGCGGTGGATATCGAGCTGAAGCGGCTCGAGCGGCGGCTCGAGGAGCTCGTCGCAGTCTGCCGGCAACTCAAGGAAGAGAACCGTTCCCTGCGGCAACGGCAGGACAGCCTCATGGTCGAGCGCGCCTCGCTGATGCAGAAGAACGAGCAGGTTCGCACGCGCGTCGAAGCGATGATCGGCCGACTCAAGGCCATGGAGCACGGATCGTGAGCACTGAGACGGCCCGGGTCAGTGTGCGAATCCTGGAGAAGGAATACCAGTTCGCCTGCCCCAGCGAAGAGAAGCTCGACCTGGTCCGTTCCGCTGAGTATCTCAACGCGCGCATGAAACAGATTCGGGACGCCGGCAACGTCGTTGGCACCGACCGGATCGCGGTGATGGCCGCGTTGAACCTGGCCAATGATCTGCTCAAGGGGCGCAACCGGGACGAGTCCGTGGAGACTCAGCTCGGCGTGCGGCTCAAGTCGCTGCGCGAGCGCGTTGAGATGGCGCTCGAGGATGGCAAGCAGCTGGAACTATAGCTGCTCGCGACAAGTCTTTAAGTCTTGGCGCCTCCTGCGGTGTTCGATATGGGCTGGGATCCTCTCGACCCTAATTAAATACCCTGGGGCTAGGACGTGTCGGCACCGGTGCGCAAGCCCGCTCATGGCGGAAAGCCTTAGGTACGACTGCCGGCCCCACTTATTGCTCTGGTTCGAGAGCAATGGTCTGTAACGGCACAGGCGGGAGGCGCCACCTTATTTCATCCTCGGACGACACGGTCGCACTGCGAAGCGCGCTGCGTCGCGAGATGCGGTTGCGCCGCCGTGCATTGGCGCCGTTCCGCCGCCGCCTCGCCACGCGGGCGATCCTGCAAAAGCTCCTGGCGCTGCCCGCCTACCACCGGGCAAAACACATCGCACTTTACTGGCCCGCCGACGGGGAGCCGGACGTGCGCGGTCTCGCAGAGCATGCCCGCCTCCATGGCAAACGGCTCTACCTGCCAGTCGTGGCCCACGGCGGCGCGATGCGCTTCGCCCCCTGGCTCCGCGGGGCGAAGCTGCGCCGGAATCGCTACGGCATCCCCGAACCGCGCGGCGGCTCACGACGGCTGGCCGCATCCCGGCTGGACCTCGTGATCATGCCGCTGGTGGCGTTCGACGCATGGGGTCACAGGCTCGGCATGGGTGGCGGATACTACGACCGCGCCCTCGCAGGGCGGCGCCGGCGGCCCTTCCTGGCGGGCGCCGCTTTCTCGTTTCAGCAGGCGAAGCGCGTGCCGGCGCAACCCTGGGACGTGCCGCTCGATGTCGTCGTGACCGAGCGCGGTCGACCGACAGGCAGCGGCGCCCGTTCGACGTAAAGACTTTCCTGCAATGGAGTGGATCGATGAAGCATTGGTTGATGAAGTCCGAACCCGAATCTTTTTCCATCGACGCCCTCGCACGCGCGCCACGGAGGACGACGTGCTGGGACGGCGTGCGAAATTACCAGGCACGCAACATGCTTCGCGACGAGATGAAGTGTGGTGACCTCGCCTTCTTCTATCACTCCAATTGCGAGACGCCGGGGATCGTCGGCATCGTGGAAATCGTGCGCGAGGGTTATCCGGATCACACCGCTTTCGATCCTGAAGATCATCACTTCGATGCCAAGAGTGATCCCGAAAATCCGCGTTGGTATATGGTCGACGTAAAACTCGTCGAGAAGTTTCCGCGCACCATCAGCCTGCGCGAACTTAAGGACTACGCCGGCGACAGGCTCGCCGGATTCCGTTTGCTCGCACGTGGCAACCGGCTCTCTGTCATGCCGGTGTCAGCGGCGCACTGGAAATTCATAAAAGCGATTTCAAAAGCAAAATAGGCTGTGAAACGCGTGTCGCGAAATCGTGTCGCGAAACTTGCGCGACGAATCACGGCTCATGTCACGCCGGCATGACTCCGTCGCCTGCGTTTACTTGCGTTGAGATGTTTGCTGGAAGTATCGCGTTGTTGTATATACAGCCTCGCGAACCCACTACACGGAGATGATTATGGCTGCTGCATCGAAGAAGAAGGTTGCGAGCAAGAAGAAACCGGCGGCGAAGAAGAAGCCGGTTGCCAAGAAGGCCGTAGCAAAGAAGGCTGTCGCGAAGAAGCCGGCCGCGAAGAAGAAGGCCGTCGCGAAGAAGAAGCCCGCCGCCAAGAAGAAGGCCGTAGCGAAGAAGAAGCCCGCCGCCAAGAAGAAGGCCGTAGCGAAGAAGAAGCCTGCCGCGAAGAAGAAGCCCGCTGCCAAGAAGAAGGCGGCTGCGAAGAAGCCTGCTGCCAAGAAGAAAGCGGCTGCCAAGAAGCCGGCCTCCAAGAAGAAGGCCGCTTCCAAGAAGAAGTAAGCTTGCGCAGTGCGGCCCGGGGCACGTTGGCCGGCCGCTGCGAGTCTTGAGGGCCGGGTCCGCGATGAGCGGCTCGGCCCTCGCTCTATCCGGGGTCCGGATTTACAGATAGAGGCTAAAGGATGAACCAGGAAAGCAAGAAGGCGGCCGTCGGCGCGGCAGCCGCCGCGGAAGTACCGGAGGCATGCCGTCTCGGAGTCGGCACCGGCTCGACGGTGAACCACTTTATCGACGCGCTCGCCGCGCGCGGCATCGAGCTCGCCTGCGCCGTCTCGAGTTCCGAGGCAACCACGGAGCGCCTCCAGGGACACGGCATTGCAGTCAGCGAACTCAACTCCACCGGCGACCTGGATTTGTACATCGACGGGGCCGACGAGGTCGACTCGGCTGGCCACATGATCAAGGGCGGCGGCGGCGCACTCACCCGCGAGAAAATCGTCGCCGCGGCATCGAAGCGCTTCGTGTGCATTGTCG
Source organism: Gammaproteobacteria bacterium (assembly GCA_047921395.1). Lineage (GTDB taxonomy): Bacteria > Pseudomonadota > Gammaproteobacteria > Steroidobacterales > XN24 > XN24. Next base: position 30,419 of record JBLRWH010000015.1, on the reverse strand, counting down.
ACGACAGCAAGCTCGTGCGTGTGCTCGGCAAGTTTCCCCTGCCGGTCGAGGTCATCCCGATGGCGCGTTCTTATGTCGCGCGTCAGCTCGTGAAGCTCGGAGGACTGCCCGAGTATCGCGAGGGCTTCGTCACGGACAACGGCAACGTGATCCTGGACGTGAGACATCTCGAGCTATTGAACCCGATCGAGATGGAAGACCGGATCAACGGGATCGCCGGGGTGGTGACTGTCGGCATCTTCGGACGCCGCAAGGCAGACCTGGTGCTGGCCGCGTCGGACGCGGGCGTGAAGCGAATCGAGTTCTAAGGTTCTCATCCCGGTCCCCGAACCAAAAAGGAAGGCTCATCGCGCTTTGCCGGGAAAATCGGCTCGCGCGGAGACGCAGAGAGGCAGAGGCGCGGAGAAGATAAACAGGTGGGACTGCGAGGCAGGTCTTTCGCTGGGGGACTAGGATTACCGGCCCGCTTCGCGGGACCGTTGTCTCCGCCCGCTGCGCGGGCTCCGGCTCGAACCCGAGGTTCTCATCCCAGCACCCCAACCAAAAAAGAAGGCCCCGTGGGGGCCCTCTTTTTTTATGGCTGGGGGACTAGGATTACCGGCCCGCTTCGCGGGACCGTTGTCTCCGCCCGCTGCGCGGGCTCCGGCTCGAACCCGAGGTTCTCATCCCAGCACCCCAACCAAAAAAGAAGGCCCCGTGGGGGCCCTCTTTTTTTATGGCTGGGGGACTAGGATTCGAACCTAGGTTGGCGGAGTCAGAGTCCGCAGTCCTACCGCTAGACGATCCCCCAATTCGTGAAGCGTGGTCCCTCGGGGATCAGCGCTTCGAGTACTGGGTGGCGCGACGTGCCTTGCGCAGACCGACCTTCTTGCGCTCGACCTCGCGCGCATCGCGGGTCACGAAGCCGGCCTGGCGGAGCGCCGACTTCAGCGTGTCGTCATAGTCTACCAAGGCCCGGGTCAGGCCGTGGCGGATGGCGCCGGCCTGGCCGGTGGTGCCACCGCCGTGCACCGTGACCACGACGTCGAACCGGTCTTCCATGCGAATCAGCTCGAGCGGCTGACGAACGATCATGCGGGCGGTCTTGCGGCCGAAGAACTCGTCGAGCGGCTTGCTGTTGACCGTGATGTCGCCCTTGCCCGGGCGCAGGTAGACGCGCGCGGTCGAGGTCTTGCGCCGGCCGGTGCCGTAATTCATTTCAGTGCTCATATTCATTCCTGCCCGGGTCAGATCTCCAGCGCCTGGGGCTGCTGGGCCTGGTGAGTGTGTTCGGCGCCCCGGAAGATGCGGAGCTTCTTCAGCATCTGCCGGCCCAGCGAGTTCTTGGGCAACATGCCCTTGACCGCCTCTTCGATGACCTGCTCGGGCGCGCGCTGCAAGCGCTTGCCGAGGGTCTCGGACTTCATGTGACCGATGTAGCCGGTGTGGTGGTAGTACACCTTGTCATCCAGCTTGTTGCCGGTCACGTGGATCTTCTCGGCGTTGATCACGACGAGGTAATCGCCCGTGTCGACGTGCGGCGTGAATTCGGGCTTGTGCTTGCCGCGAAGGCGGCGCGCAAGCTCGGTCGAAAGCCGACCCAGCGTCTTGCCGGTGGCGTCCACGACGTACCAGTCACGGCGCACTTCGTCGTGCTTTGCGGAAAAAGTCTTCATGTCCCAGCTCCAAAAGGATGAGCGGCCGGCGAAAAGCAGGCAAATATAATGGACGGCTCCCGTCCATGCAAGCGCGCGGGTCGGGAGAGTCACCGCCTGAGGGGCGGAACTCCTTGAAAATCATGGGCTCCCGGGTTCACGACTCGTCTCCGGGGGGCTCCGACCTGAGCTGGAGCCGCTCCACGATGCGGCCTTTGACCAGGTGCTCCTGGATGATCTCCTCCAGGTCTTCCTGGTCCACGTAGGTATACCAGACCCCTTCCGGGTACACCACCGCCACCGGTCCCTCCTCGCACCGGTCCAGGCAACCCGCGATGTTGACGCGCACCTTCCCGGGGCCGGCGAGCCCTAGCGCCTTCACCCGCGCCTTGGCCCATGCACGCGCGGGCTCGGCGCCGGCCTCGTGGCAGCACGGCCGGCCGTCCTCGCGGCGGTTGGTGCAGAAGAACAGGTGGCGGCGGTAGAAGGGCATGCTCAGAACTTGTATTCGAGGCCGATGTTCGTGAAGAAGTCGGAGTTGCGTGTGCCGTCCGGGACGTCCGTGTTGTGCCTGACGATATAGCTGATCCTGGCGCTCAGGTTCCCCACGATCGAGGTCCGCAGCCCGGTCTCGCTCTCCACATAGGTGTTGTCGCTGGACCACTGCACGAGGGCATTCTGGAAGAACTCGGCTGTCTCGGAGATCTGCCACCGGTAGCGCATACCGCCGCTGATCAGCCCACCTTCCTCGCTGGTGCCGTCGGACAGGTCGGCAAACCGGTAACCGGCACCGACCTCGCCCCGGAGGTCATGGCGCTCGTTGCGGATGAGCACGCGGCCGTAGCCGACGCTCGGCACCCATTCTTCGCGCACGCCGCCAAAGTTGTCCTTGCGCCAGTCGAGCCGGCCGAAGAGGTAGTCGTCTTCGGTCCAGTAATAGTTGGCCGTGCCGTGCGCCTCGTAGCGCTCCTCGGTGGTCGCACCACTCTCCTGGCGCGTCACGAACAGGAACCGGCCGTCATGGACCCACGGACCGCCGGTGACGTACTGCAAGGTCGTATCGCCAGTGATGGACAACGTATCGGTATTCCCGCGGGCTTCCGCAAGGCCGAAATTCACGGTCCCGTTGAGCCCGACTTCAGGTTCTTCGGCCCCCGCCGCTGCGGGATGGACCAATGACGCGAAGGCCAGCGCAACCGCGGCAAGCATGTGTTGCTTGAATTTCACCGTTTACTCCCTGTCTCATTAGTTGTGGATGCGGCCCAAAGGGCCAGACGGCCCGCGCGCGCACAAGCCGGATAGAATACCAAAGCTTTTTTCGTCATGCCGGGGCAAGTGGAGTCACCGAGGCCGTGAAACCCGAGGGCACATTCCCGCTGGACCTCGCCGACCGCTGCGTCAAGTGCGGCCTGTGCCTGCCGCATTGCCCCACCTACGGACTGGACAACGTCGAGGGCGAATCGCCGCGCGGCCGAATCGCGCTGCTGCAGGGCCTGGCCACCGGCCGGCTGGAACCGGGTCCGGCGCTGGTCCGGCACCTCGACAATTGTCTCGGCTGCCGCGCTTGCGAGCAGGCCTGTCCGGCTGGCGTGCCCTATGGCGAACTGATCGACGCCGGCCGGGCGCTGCTGGTCGAGCGCGGCGCCGGGCCATCGCCGAGCCGCCGCCTCGCCGCGAGATTGCTGCGACGGCCGCGGCTGCTCCGGGCGGCCGTGATGCTTGGGCAACTCCCTGGCGCGTCCGCCGTGGCGCGCAGCCTCGGGGGCCTGCCGGCGCGGGCGGCGGAATTGCTCCCGCCCGACGCCAGTCCGCCCGGCCTGGATGACAAGCGCCACCCCGGCGAAGGTGCCCGCGGCGAAGCCCTGTTGTTCGCCGGCTGCGTCGGCGCCGCCATGGATGGCCGCACCCTGGACGACACCCGGCGCGTGCTCGAGGCGGCGGGATGGCGTGTGCGCTCGCCCCGGCGGCAGGGGTGCTGCGGCGCCATCGACCTGCATGCGGGCCGGCCCGCCGACGCGCAAGCATTGGCGCTGCGAAATCTCGAGGCCTTCCCCGGCGACGGCCCGATCGTGCCCTGCGCCAGTGGTTGTGCCGCGGTCCTGCTGGAATATGCGCGGCTCGCGGGCGAGCCTGGGGCCCGCTTCGCAGCGCGGATCCGGGATCCTGCCGACCTGGTTGTGGACGCGCCGCTTGCACTGTTGCCAGGACAGTACCAGCGGGTCGTGCTGCACGTGCCTTGCACCCAGCGCAACGCGACCGGGACACTGCCGGCGACGCGCCGCCTGCTGGCTCGCATCCCGGAGCTTGCCGTGAGTGAACTGCCGGCGGGCTGCTGCGGCGCCGCCGGCGACAATTTCCTGGTGCAACCGGCCATGGCGGACGCGCTGCTGGCACCGCTGCTGGAAGCGCTGTCGCGCGATCCGCCCGACGTCCTCGCGACAAGCAACATCGGCTGCGCGCTGCATTTCGCGGCCGGGCTCAGGCGGGCCGGCCTGGATCTGCCCGTGCTGCACCCTCTCTCGCTGGTCGCGGACGCGCTAGAATCACCCGCATGACCACGCGCAAACTGAGCCCGATGGACCGGGTATTCGACCAGTTGGACCAGGCCGTGCGCACCGTGCTGGGTCCGCCGCCGCCCGTGTCGCGCCCGAACCCGGCCGACAGCATTCCCGACGCGCCGATGACCGACCGGGAACGCCGCCACGCCGCCGCGCTCATGCGCGTCAATCATGCGGGCGAAGTCATGGCGCAGGGTCTCTACCAGGGCCAGGCCCTGACCGCACAGCTTGCGACCGTGCGCGGCGCGATGGAGCAGGCCGCCGTCGAGGAATTCGATCATCTCGCGTGGTGCGAACAGCGTCTTGCCGAGCTGCGCGATCGCCCCAGCATGCTCGGCCCGCTCTGGTACACCGGCGCCTTCCTGCTGGGTGCGGGCGCCGGGCTCGCCGGGGACCGCTGGAGCCTGGGGTTCGTTTCCGAGACCGAGGCGCAGGTGGTCAGCCACCTCGAGGACCACCTCGGCCGGTTGCCCCCCGCCGACCAGCGCAGTCGTGCCATCATCGAGCAGATGAAGGTGGACGAGGCGCAGCATGGCGCGGCGGCCCAGGCGGCCGGCGGGCTGCCGCTGCCGCCTCCCGCCCGCGGCCTCATGTCGCTGATGTCGAAAGTGATGACGCGGACCGCGTACTGGTTTTGAGCGGGGCGCCGCGCCGGGGTTGCGCTTGCCCTCGCGTCGCCGGTAGGTTAAAAGCTATCGTGCCTAACAGCTTTACATAAGAGAACAGCGAGGCCGACGCATGGTTGAGTCCTATGGAAGGGCGAGCGAGATTCCTGCAATGAGCCGTTTTCTCGAGCTGTGCCGGATTCGATCCGTACCTTCGAAGACCGTGGTCATTCATGCCGGCGATCTGCCGGACACCCTCTATTACATCGTCGACGGCTCGGTCGAGGTCATGATCGAGGACGAAGACGGCAACGAGATGGTGCTCGCTTACCTGAACAAGGGCCAGTTCTTCGGCGAGATGGGACTGTTCCACGAACAGCCGACGCGCAGCGCATGGGTGCGCACCCGCACCGCCTGCGAACTCGCTGAAATGACCTACCCCCGCTTCCGCCAGGCGGCCGAGGACAATCCGGGGCTGTTGTTCGAGCTCGCCACCCAGCTCGCCACGCGGCTCGAACGCACCAACCGCAAGCTCGGCGACCTGGCCTTCGTCGACGTCACGGGAAGAATCGCGCACGCGATCATGGACCTGTGCAGTGAGCCCGATGCGATGACCCATCCCGACGGGATGCAGATCAAGGTGAGCCGCCAGGAACTCTCGCGGCTCGTCGGCTGCTCGCGTGAAATGGCCGGACGCGTTCTCAAGGTGCTGGAAGACCAGGGCCTGCTGCGCGCGCGCGGCAAAACTGTCGTCGTTTACGGCGTGCGTCCACAGCAGAAGTCACGACGCGTCTCGACCTGACGTCTTCGCCCGGACACGCGCCCTCAATCCCTGCCGTAGTCGGCCCCGGAGAGCTCCCGGCGCATCGCCGTGATCGTGCTGGCGTAATCGCTGGAGCCAAAAATTGCCGAGCCCGCGACAAAGGTATCGGCCCCGGCACGCGCGATCTCCGCAATATTGTCCACCTTGACGCCGCCGTCGACCTCGAGCCGGATCGGCAGCCCGCTGTCGTCGATGATCTGCCGTGCCTCGGCGATCTTTCGCAACGCGGAGCGAATGAACTTTTGCCCTCCGAAGCCCGGGTTGACCGACATGATCAGCACCATGTCCACCTTGTCGGCGAGATAGTCCAGCCAGTGGAGCGGCGTCCCGGGATTGAACACCAGGCCGGATCGGCAGCCGAGGTCGCGAATCAGCTGCAGGCTGCGGTCGACATGCCCGCTGGCCTCCGGGTGAAAGGTGATCCAGCTCGCACCCGCCTTCGCGAAGGACTCGATCAGCCCGTCCACCGGCTTCACCATCAGGTGCACGTCGATCGGCGCCTCGATGCCCCAGTTGCGGAGCGCCTCGCACACCATCGGGCCGATGGTCAGGTTGGGGACGTAGTGGTTGTCCATGACGTCGAAGTGGACCATGTCCGCGCCCGCCTCCAGCACGGCGTCCACCTCTTCGCCGAGACGCGCGAAATCGGCCGAGAGAATCGAGGGGGCGATGCGATAGTCCAACATGGCGGCGGCCCTGTAGTGAGTTCTGGCGCCGACACTGTAACCCAATGCCGACGCGCACCGAATCCCTTCTTGCCCCAAGCGCGGCCCTAGCGCAGACCGCGCGCCGCGCGCAACGTGTCCCAGGCCGCACGAATCTCGCGCGTCTTGGCCTCCGCGACCGGGATCATGGACTCCGGCATGCCCCGGGAGCGCAGCTTGTCAGGATGATGCTGGTTCATCAGCCGCCGATAGGCGAGCTTGACCTCGGCATCGCTCGCCGCCGGCTCGAGACCCAGCACGCGATAGGCATCGGCCGTCGACGGCTGCAGTTGCCGGGCGCCCGAGCCGCCGCCAGCACTGCGGCCGAAGCGCAGCATCGCTTCCACCTGCGCCAGCTCGACTCGCCCGAGGTCCAGCGCCGAGGCGATGCGCCACAGCAACGCCCGCGTCTCGGCCCCCAGCGGCCCGCCGGCGAGTGCCGCCTCCATCTGCAGCTCGAGGAAGGCACGCCGCAGCGTGCGACGCGAGCCCAGGGCCTCGTGCAGGCGTCCCAGCGCCTGCTGCAGCGGCCAGTCGGGCGCCTTGCCGATATTGAACAGGCGGATGGCTTCCTGCACCTGCTCCGGCTCGAGCCGCATGCGGCTCATGATCTCGCGCGCCGCGCGAATCTCGGCCTCGCTGACGCGCCCGTCCGACTTGGCGACGTGCCCCATGACCGCGAAGGTCGTCTCGAAGAAGATCTCGCCGACGCCGTCGAAGTTCGTCCCGCGGGCGCCGCGCACGCCGCGATCGAACTGGTGACCGAGGAACAGGCCGACAGCGGCGCCCACCGGACCAGCCAGCGAACCCACGATGAGGCCTACGAACTTGCCGGTCCAGTTCATGCGGGAACGCGCCCGTTCCGAGCGCGCGGCACGCACATTTGACGGGCGCCGCGGCGCGCTGGGAGAATTCGGGGATTCACGGCCTGTGCCTCCACGGGAGCCTCCATGTTACCAGCACCCGATCCCGCCGCCACCGAGGCCGGTGCCCGCCACTCTTTGTCCACCGGGACGTGAACGCCATGTTTGAATCCGACCTGCCGGGCCTGGAACTGCTCTATCGGGGCAAGGTCCGGGATGTTTACGCCATCGACGACCGGACGCTGCTGATCGTTGCGACCGACCGCCTGTCCGCCTTCGACGTCGTGCTGCCGGATCCCATTCCGGGGAAGGGCGAGATACTGACCCAGACCGCGATGTTCTGGTTCCGGCGGACCGGCGCGCTGGTGCCGAATCACCTGCTCGACCGGCCGCTGGCCAGCGTGCTGCCGGCCGGGACAGAACTCGACGCCTACCGGCTGCGCAGCAGCGTGACGCGCCGCCTGCGACCGTTGCCTATCGAGGCCGTCGCGCGCGGCTACCTGATCGGTTCCGGCTGGAAGGACTACCAGGCGAGCGGTGCGGTGTCCGGTGTGCGCCTGCCGGCCGGGCTGGACCTCGCGGACCCGCTGCCCGCGCCGATCTTCACCCCGGCGACCAAGGCGGCCGCGGGCGAGCACGACGAGAACATCACCTACGAGCAGGTCGTCGAACTGGTCGGCCCGGCGCTGGCCGCGAAAGTGCGCGACCTGACGCTGCGCATTTACTCCGAGGCCGCCGCCTATGCGCACACCCGCGGCATCATCATCGCCGACACCAAGTTCGAGTTCGGCCTCGACGACCACGGGACCCTGTACCTGATCGACGAAATCCTGACGCCGGATTCCTCCAGGTTCTGGCCCGCCGACCAGTGGCAGCCCGGCACAAGCCCGCCCAGTTTCGACAAGCAATTCGTGCGCGACTATCTCGAGACGCTGGACTGGAACAAGCAGGCACCCGGACCGCGGCTGCCCGCTGAAATCATCGCGCGGACCGCGGCCAAGTACCGCGAAGCCTACCGGCGCCTGACAGGCGACGAAGGACTGTTCGGAACATGATCGAAACGCTGCGCGCGCGCTTCGAGCGGTTCCTCTGGGAGGACACCCCTGGGCCGACGACGCGGCTGCAGCGCATGGTCAAGCTGCCTGCGCGCTTCTTTTACGCGCTGGCTCGCGACCTCGGCGAGGGACAGCTTACGCTTCGTGCCATGAGCCTCGTCTACACCACGCTGTTGTCGCTCGTGCCGTTGCTCGCCTTCAGCTTCTCCGTCCTCAAGGGCTTCGGGGTTCACCGCCAGATCGAGCCGTTGCTGTACGAGTTCCTGCAGCCGCTCGGACCGCAGGGCGCGGAAATCACTGACCAGATCATCCGCTTCGTCGAGAACATCCGCGGCGGCCTGCTCGGCGGGATCGGCCTGGCCCTGCTGATCTTCACGGTCATCTCGATGATCCAGAAGATCGAGGACACCTTCAACTACATCTGGCAGGTGCAGAAGTCGCGCAGCCTGGCGCGGCGCTTCAGCGATTATCTCAGCGTCATCCTGGTCGGCCCCGTGCTGATGGTGACCGCGATGGGCCTGCTCGCGACAATCAGCTCGAGCGCGCTGATGCAATCGATCGCGGAGATCGGCCCGTTCGGCACGCTCCTGTCGAAGACCACGCGACTCGGGCCGATGCTGCTGGTCGTGGTGGTATTCACTTTCGTGTATGCCTTCGTGCCGAACACGCGCGTCCGGCTTGGTCCGGCCCTCGTCGGCGCGGGCCTGGCGGGCGCCGTCTGGACATTGGGCGGCTCGTTGTTCGCCTCGGTCATCGTCGGCTCGACCCGCTTTGCGGCGATCTATTCGAGCTTCGCGATCGCGATCGTGGCGCTCATCTGGATCTATCTTTCGTGGCTGGTGCTGCTGCTCGGCGCGCAGGTCGCCTTCTACGTGCAGCACCCGGAGCGGCTGCGCCTCGGGCGTGACCAGCTCAGGCTATCCATCGCCCGGGTGGAGCGCCTGGCCCTGGGCATCATGCTGCGGGTCGGCCACGGCTTTCTGCGCGGCGAGCGGGCAGATTTCAGCAACCTCGCGAAGGCGCTGGACTGCCCTGCGCGCTCGCTCGAGTCCATCACCGACATGCTCGAGGGCTCGGGCCTGCTGGTCCAGACGGAGGACGGCAGCTTCGTCCCGGGACGCGATCCACGGTCCATCACGCTCGCGGAGACCCTGGCGGCCGTGCGCGGCGAAGATCCCGGCGACGATGGCACGGTCGGGGAAATCATCGGGGAAATCCGCGCCGCCGAGACGGAACGTCTCGCCGGGCGCAGCCTGGCGGACCTGGCCGAGAGCCGGGATAGGGCGCGCGAGGAATCAGTCGCCGGCGATGGTCATCCGCCCGATCAGCAGTGAACCGCACTGGATCACGCCGCGGCGGTCCACGTCAGCGCCCACCGCCTGGATGTCGAGGTAGAGGTCCTTGAGATTCCCGGCGATCGTGACCTCCTGGACCGGGTGCGCGATTTCACCGCCCTCGACCCAGAAGCCGCTGGCGCCGCGCGAATAATCACCCGTCACGCCGTTGATGCCCTGGCCCATGAAGTCCGTGACGACCATCCCGCGGCCCATCTCGCGGATGAGTCCCTCGAGGCTCTCGCTGCCCGGCGTGACGAGCAGGTTGTGGATTCCGCCGGCGTTGCCGGTGGTCTGCAGGCCGAGCCGGCGCGCCGAATAGCTCGACAGCACGTAGCCTTCAAGCATGCCGTCCCGGACCAGGGTGCGGTCGCGCGTGGCCACGCCCTCGCCGTCGAAGGGCGCAGAGCCCGGCCCCCTCGGCAGGTGAGGCCGTTCCTCGATGCTGAGCCACGGCGGCAGCACCCGGCTACCAGCGGCGCCCAGCAGGAAACTGGCCTTGCGATACTGCGCGGCGCCCTTGATGGCCGAGATCATGTGACCGATAAAACCGCGCGCCACTTCCGCGACGAAAATCACTGGCACCGCGCGAGTACCGAGGCGCCTGGCGCCGACCCGCCGCAGGGCCCGCTCCGCGGCGCGCCGGCCGACGGCTTGCGGCGACTCCAGGTCCTCGGCGCAACGCGCCGACGTGTACCAGTAGTCGCGTTGCATATCGTCGCCCGTGCCGACGATCAGCGCGCAGCTGAGGCTGTGGCTGGTGCTCGCATAGCTGCCGGAGAAGCCGAGACTGTTCGCGTAGACGCGCAAGGTGCGATGGGAAGACAGCGCGCCGCCCTCGGTATTCGAGATCCGGGCATCAGCCTCGAGGCCGGCCGCCTCGCAGTCGCGCGCGAGGGCGACGGCCAGGTCCGGGTCGATCGCCCACGGATGATCGAGATCGAGGTCCGGCTGCTCGCGCGCCAGCAATGCCGGATCGGCGAGCCCTGCGCACGGATCCTCGGCCGTGTACCGCGCAATCGTGCAGGCCTTCTCAACCGTCTCTGCGATTGCCGCCGGCGCGAGATCCGAGGTGCTGGCGCTGCCCTTGCGCTGGCCAAAATAGACGGTGACGCCGAAGCCGCGATCACGCTGGTGCTCGAGCGTCTCGACATCGCCCTTGCGCACATTCACAGAAAGGCCGGTGGAGAGGCTGGCGCCGACTTCAGCGGCCGACGCGCCCGCCCGCACCGCCCGTTCCAGCGCGTCGCCCGCCAGGGTCTCGAGGCGCAGCCGCGCTCCGCCAAGATCGCTCAGGTCTGCCGATGACATTGTTCGCTTCCCGCCGGCGCATCCCGGCCCTTGATGAGCGGCGCAGTGTAGCAAACCCCCGTGCTATCATCGCGGCCCCCCGACGCACGGTGTTCGCGTGACTCCTGACCCTGTCGCATCGTTGGACCTCGGCTGGGTACGCGGTCGCTTCGCGGCCCTCCACACCGATTGGGCGCTGCTCGATAACGCCGGTGGCTCCGTGCCCGCCACCGCGGTGGCCCACCGCGTCGCCGAGTACCTGCGCCGCTGGCCGGTGCAGCTCGGCGCCACCTACGCCCTCTCGGCGGAAGCAGGCCATCGCCAGGCCGAGGCGCGCCGCGCCCTCGCCGGACTGTTCGCCAGTGCCGGCGGCAAGCCGCCTGCACCTGGACAGGTCGCCATCGGACCCTCCACGACCACGCTGTTCTCCCGGCTGGCGCGCTCGCTGGCGCCCACCCTCGCGCCGGGCGACGAGATCATCGTCACCGACGTCGATCACGAGGCCAACATCGGCCCGTGGTTGCGGCTGCAGGCGCGGGGCGTCCACATCCGCTGGTGGCGCGTACGGCCGGACAGCATGCGGCTGGAGCTGGAGGACCTGGACGTCCTGCTGTCCTCCAGGACGCGCCTCCTCTGCTTCACCCATGCGTCGAACCTGCTCGGCAGCGCGATCGACCTCGATCCCATCGTGGCGAGGGCGCGCGCCTGCGGTGCGCGCACCTGTGTCGACGGCGTCGCGTTCGCGCCGCACCGGGGCCTCGCGTTCGGCCCCTGGGACGTCGACTTCTATGCTTTCAGTCTCTACAAGGTTTTCGGGCCTCACGCCGCGCTGCTGTGCGCCTCGCCCGCCGGCGCGGAGCTGCTCAGCAACCTGAACCACGAGTGGCTGCAGCCGGCGGACGCCGCCGCGAAGCTCGAGCCCGGCGCCTGGCCCTACGAACTGGCCTGGGGCGCGGCCGCGGTGCCGGAGTACCTCGCGGCGCTCGGCGCACATCACGGCGGCGCGCCGTTCGACTTGATCACCGGGCATGAGCAGATGCTGACGCGCCGGCTGCTGGGCTGGCTCACGACTCGCTTCGGCGTGCGTATCATCGGTACCGCCGAGGTCGGCCCCGAGCGCCTGCCGACCATTTCCTTCGTCACCTCGAAATGCGCGCCTGCGGAGGTCGTGGCCGCGACCGATCGTGCGCGCGTCGGCATTCGCCACGGGCACTTCTATGCGCCGCGGCTCGTGGAGTCGCTGGGCCTGGCGCGCGACGCCGGCGTGGTGCGCATCTCGATGGCGCACTACAACACGCCGGACGAAGTGGATCGCCTGGTGCGCGCGCTGGACACGGTGCTGTGAGCAAGGAAATCGAGGACGGTCCCAGCAAGACGCGCCGCAAGCGCGACGCCGAGGCGTTGCAGTCGCTGGGCGAGGCGCTGGCCGAGTTGCCCGGCGACGTGCTGGCCACCCTGGACCTGCCGGACCGGCTGCTGCAGGCGCTCGAGGATTACAGCCGCATTCCCTCGCACGAGGCCAGGCGCCGCCAACGCCAGTTCATCGGCAAGCTGATGCGCGACGTCGATCCTGCCCCGTTGCAGGCCTTCCTGGACGGCCGCCAGCGACCAGCCAAGGAGCAGGCGCGGCTGTTCCGACTCGCCGAGCGCTGGCGGGATCGCCTGGTGGCTGAAGGCGAACCCGCACTGGAGGCCTTCCTCGCGGCCCATCCCGGCGCGGCGGCGGCAGGGCTGGCAGACGCAGTGACAGCGGCCCGCGACGGGCGCAGCGGCGCGCCCAAGCGCCTGTTCCGGATGGTCAGGACCATCATCGAAACTGGGGGCGCCGACGCCGGGTCGCCTCGCGGCGATGCGCTGCTAGAATAGCGCGATGAAACCTCAAGTCGGCATCATCATGGGATCGCGCTCGGACTGGAGCACGATGCGGCATGCGGCGGAGACGCTCGAGCGACTCGGCGTGCCGTTCGAGACATGCGTGGTGTCCGCACATCGCACGCCGGACCTGCTGTTCGAGTACTGCGAAAGCGCTCGGGAACGGGGCCTGCAAGCGATTATCGCCGGCGCCGGCGGCGCCGCGCACCTGCCGGGCATGGCCGCGGCCAAGACGAGCCTGCCGGTGCTGGGCGTGCCGGTGCAATCCAAGGCGCTCAACGGCCTCGATTCACTCCTGTCGATCGTGCAGATGCCCGCGGGCATCCCCGTCGCCACGCTCGCCATCGGCCGGGCGGGGGCGATCAACGCCGCGCTGCTGGCTGCGGCGATCCTCGGCACCGGCCAGCCAGAGATCCTGGCGGCACTGGAGCGCTACCGGACGGAGCAGACGCGTGCGGTGCTCGCGGCGCCCGACCCCGCGGCCGAAGACACCCCCGAATGAAGATCGGCATCATCGGCGCCGGCCAGCTTGGGCGCATGCTGGCCCTCGCCGGCTATCCGCTCGGCCTGCGCTTTGTCTTCGTGGATGCGGACGAGGACGCCCCCGGCGCGCAGGTCGGACGCATCATCCCCGGGCGCTTCGACGACCCTGCGGCGCTGGCCGCGCTGGCAGCCTCCGTCGATGTCGTCACCTTCGACGTCGAGAACGTGCCCCAGGACGCGGCCGCCGCGGTGGCCACGAAGGTCCCGTTCTATCCGCCGCCGGAGGCGCTCGGCGCCGGCCAGGACCGCTGCGACGAGAAGACGCTGTTCCACTCGCTCGGCATCCCGACGGCGCCGTTCGCGCCGGTGGACTCCCAGCAGGCCCTGGTCGCGGCAGCGAACCGCATCGGCCTGCCGGCCATCCTCAAGACCCGGCGGCTCGGCTACGACGGCCGGGGCCAGCGGCGCATCGCCTCGGTCGCAGACCTCGACGGCGCGTTTGATGCCCTCGGCGGCGTGCCCGCCATCCTGGAAGGCTTCGTGCCGTTCGAGCGGGAGTTGTCGCTGATCGGTGTGCGCGGCCGCGACGGCCAGACGGCGTTCTGGCCGCTGTCCGAGAACGTGCACGTGGACGGCATGCTGCGCGTGTCGCGCGCGCCCTGGGACGACGCCGCGCTGCAGTCCCGGGCGGAGCGGCATCTCCAGGCGCTGCTGGATCGCTTCGATTATGTCGGGGTGCTGACCGTCGAGTTCTTCCTGGCCGGCGGCGAGCTGCTCGCCAACGAGATGGCGCCGCGCGTGCACAACTCCGGCCACTGGACCATCGAGGGCGCGGTCACCAGCCAGTTCGAGAACCACGTGCGCGCCATTCTCGGCCTCCCGCTCGGCTCCACGGCGCCGACCGGCCATGCGGGGATGGTGAACTTCATCGGCCGGCTCCCCGCCCTCGCCGAGGCCCTGGAGATCGAGGGCGCGCACTTTCATGACTATGGCAAGACGGCGCGCCCGAACCGCAAGCTCGGGCACTGCACGGTCATTCGCCCGACGCCGGAGGCGCGCGACGCGGCCCTCGAACGGCTGCAGGGACTTGCCTGTGTGTGAATTGCCACGCTTGCGCACCGCGACAGCCGCCTTATAGTGGGCATGCATCCGCTGATTTGATCGGTGCCATGAGCCATTTGCCCTATGTACCTTGAATCCTTCGGGCTTAAGGAACACCCCTTCCGCCTCAGCCCCGACCCGCGCTTCCTGTTTCTGAGCAAGCAGCACGCGCGGGCGCGCGCCTACATGGAATCGACGGTCTGGTTCAGCGACGGTTTCGTGGTCATCACCGGCGAGATCGGCGCCGGCAAGACCACCCTGCTCGAGCAGTTTCTCTCCGAGCTCGATGACACCGTCATGGTGGCGCGGCTGCACCAGACGCAGGTCACGATCGTCCAGTTCCTGCAGAGCCTGCTGGTGCAGTTCGGCATCCGGCCGTTCAGCATGCGCAAGGCGGAGCTGCTGGACACGCTGAGCAGCCACCTGCGCAAGGTGCTGGCCGAGGGCAAACGCGTGGTCATCGTCATTGACGAGGCGCAGAACCTCGACCCGTCGGTGCTCGAGGAAATCCGCATGCTGTCCGACGTCGGCCCCGGCGGCGGGCGGGTGGTCAGCATCATCCTCGCAGGCCAGCCCGAGCTGAACCTGACGCTGGATTCGCCTTCGCTGGAACAGCTCACGCAGAGGACGCGGCTGCGCTTCCACCTCAAGGCGCTGACCGAACCCGAGACCGGCGACTACATCCGGCACCGCCTGAAGATCGCGGGCGCCGAGCGCGAGGTCGTGGCGCCCGCGACCATCCCGATGATCTACCGCTTCACGGGCGGCGTCCCGCGCCTCATCAACACGCTCTGCGACACGGCGATGCTGGTCGCGTTCGGCGAGGAAAAGGACACCGTGGACGTCGAGGAGATCCGCGAGGCCATCCGAGAGTTGCACTGGACCGACTACGCCAGCCGGACCAACCGGCTGCGCGCAGGCATTTCCCTGGGCGACGAGACCGTCGGCCGCCTCCTGATCACCTGCGCCGACAAAGAGCCGCGCGAGTACCCCCTCACGCATGGGCGCTTCGTGATCGGGCGCACCGCGGAAAACGACATCCAGATCGACAGCCGGTTCGTGAGCCGGCACCACGGGCAGCTGACCGTCGGCCCCCGCGCGACGATCATCGAAGATCTCAACAGCACCAATGGCATCTACTTCGGCGGGCGCCGCATCAAGCGCCGCACACTGAAGGATGGCGAGTCCTTCGTGATCGGCGAGCACGAATTGCTCTATCGTGCCGGCGACGTGCAGGCCGCCTCGCACTGGGCGACCGCAACTTCGGTCGGAGGACCGACCGCGCACGATGCCGCCCGGGAAGAGCGCGAAGCCGAAGGCACCGAGGACAAGTGGCAGGACGAGTCGGAAGAAGAACAGCAAGAGGACTGACGCCCTTCGTTCCATCGGCTTTGCCGGGGGCGATGCGCCTCCTGATCCTGCTGCTGTGCGCCACTCTTCCCGGCTGCGGCCCGCCCGGCCCCCCCGTGACCCCCCCGGCCGCACGCCAGGCCGAGGCCGAGCGCTTCATGGTGTCCGCGGCTCACCCGCTCGCGGTCGAGGCCGGGGTCGACATCCTCCGCCGCGGCGGCAACGCCGTGGACGCGGCCGTCGCGGTCCAGATGATGCTGGGCTTCGTCGAGGCGCCCGAGACCGGGATCGGCGGGGGCGGTTTCCTGCTTTACCGGGATGCCGCGCGCGGCACTGTCGAGGTCTTCGACGGCCGCGAAACGGCGCCTGCGGCGGCGCGCCCGGACCGGTTCACGCTGTTCGGCCTGCCTGTTCCGCGCTGGGTGGCGATTCCGAGCGGGCGCTCGGTGGGCGTACCAGGCCTGGTCGCGATGCTGGGACTGGCCCATGATCGCCACGGCAGCCTCCCCTGGGCCACGTTGCTGCAGCCCGCCATCGCGGCGACCGAGCAAGGCCTGCCCATGCCCGGGCGGCTCGCGCGGGAGAGCCGCGGCGATCCGTCGCTGCGCCTGTTTGCCGACACGCGGCGCGCTTTCGTGGCGCCCGCCGGCGCCACGGAGCCCGTCCTGCGCAGCGAAGCCTACGCCGCGACGCTCCGTACCCTGGCCCGGGAGGGCCCCCGGGCCTTCTACGAGGGCCCCATCGCCGCGTCCGTCGTCGAGCGCGCCCGGGCGCGTCGACCCTGGCGCAGTGACCTCGAGGTCTCGGACCTGCGCGACTACCGGGCGATCGAACGCGCCGCACTCTGCGGGCGCTACCGGCAATGGACCGTGTGCGGTGCGCCGCCACCGTCGTCCGGCGGCATCGCCATCCTGCAGGCGCTCGGAGTACTGGAGCATTTCCCGGTGGCGGAACTCGGCCCGGGCTCCGTCGAGGCCATCCATCTCCTCGCGGAAGCCCAGCGCCTCGCGTTCGCCGATCGCGAGCGTTATCTCGGGGATCCGGCCTTCGTGGATGTTCCGACCGACGCGCTGATCGACCCCACCTATCTCTCCCGGCGCGCGGCGCTGATCGATCCTCGGCGCGCGATGCGCAGCGCGCCACACGGTGATCCGGCGGGCGCCAGGGTCAGGGGTGCCGGGGACGCCGTACCCGCCGCGCCTGCCGGCGGCACGTCCCATTTCTCGGTCGTGGATGCCGAGGGCAACGCGGTCGCGCTCACCGCCTCGATCGAGACGCCGTTCGGCAGCCGCATGACCAGCGACGGCTTCCTGCTGAACAACCAGTTGACGGATTTCTCTTTTACACCGCGTGCCGGCGGCCTGCCGCATCCGAATGCCGTGGCCCCCGGCAAGCGTCCGCGCAGCAGCATGTCGCCGGTCATCGTCCTGGACACGCAGGGCGAGGTCCGCCTGGTGGTCGGCGCGCGCGGCGGCCCGCGTATCATTGCCTACGTCCTCAAGGTTCTCGTCGGCGTCCTCGACTGGGACCTCGGTATACAGGAAGCTATCGAGTTGCCGAACTTCACACATCTTGCGGGCCGGCTGGAACTCGAGCGCGGCAGCCGGCTCGCGGCCCGCGGCGTGGAACTCGAGGCGCTCGGGCATCGCGTCCGCCAGGCCGAACTGACCAGCGGCCTCCACGGTATCGAAGCCACCGCCGCGGGATGGCGCGGCGGCGCCGACCCGCGCCTCGAGGGCGTTGCCCGCGGCGAGTGAGACTGCCGGGACCCACAGGAGGGAGTGAATTCATGTCACCTGCCAAAGCGCAGATCCGCCTGCCGAAAAAGCAGAAGAATCCCCAGGGCAAGCCCCGGCGCGTCGGGGTGGAACTGGAAATGATCGGCCTGGAGCTCAACGATATTGCCGAGCTCGTGGCCGCGCACCTGGGCCTGTCGATTGCGACGGATGGGCGCTATCGCCGCATCCTCCGCGGCGATGACGCAGGCGACTGGATCGTCGAGCTGGACTTCGACTTGCTCAAGCGACTCGGCCAACAGGAGCGCAACGAGGAGGAACTGCTCGGCGAACTGCTCGACTCGGCGGAGGAGGTGCTCAAGCTGCTCGCGGAGATCGTGGTGCCGCTCGAACTGGTCAGCCCGCCGTTGCCGATGCGGCGCCTGGCCGAGGTGGAGGAGCTGATTGCGCTGCTGCGCGACGCAGGGGCCAAGGGGACGTCAGACAGCATCGGCTACGCCTTCGCCATGCAGTTCAACCCGGAGGTCCCGAGCGAGGATCCCAGGGTCATCACCGCCTACCTGCAGTCGTTCCTGTGCCTCTACGAATGGCTGCTGGTGCGCGCCGACGTCAACATGACCCGCCGCATCACCAGCTACATCGACCCTTTCCCGACGGATTACGTGCGCAAGGTCGTCCAGTCCGACTACGCCCCCGATCTCGACACCCTGATCGACGATTACCTGCAGTACAACCCGACTCGCAACCGGCCGCTCGATTTCCTGCCGCTGTTCCTGCACCTCGACGAGGAACGCGTCCGGGCCGTCGCGGCAGATCCGCTGATCAAGCCGCGGCCCGCGTTCCACTACCGCCTGCCGAACTGCGAGATCCACTTGCCCGGCTGGGGATTGCACGTCGCCTGGGATGACTGGCTCGAGGTGGAGGCCCTTGCCGCAAACCGGAAACGCCTGGCAGGCTGCTGCGCGGCCTATGCGGCGTTCCTCGACAAGCCGCTCAAGCGCTGGCTCGGCGACTGGGCGAAGGAAGTGGCGCACACGTGTCTCGCCCGCTGATCGCCATCACTGGACCTGAGCGGGGCGCGTTCGGCCCGCGCACCCTCGTCTCCCTCGCGGTGCGCCGCTACGGCGGCGCCCCGGTGCAGCTCCGTCCCAGCGACCAGGCGCGCAGCTTCGACTACGACGGCGTCGTCATCACCGGGGGCCATGACGTCGATCCCGTGTTGTATGCGGCCGAGCCCGAGGTCGAGCCCAACCACGATCCCGCGCGCGACGCGTTCGAGTCCGCGGTCATCGACGAGGCCCTGCGCCGGCAGGTACCGCTGCTCGGCATCTGCCGCGGCGCGCAGCTCTTGAACGTCCGGCTAGGCGGTACGCTGTTCCAGGAACTGGCCTCCAGGCGCAGCAAGACCTCGAACCGCTGGACGGTGCTACCGCTGAAGTCGCTGTCGATCGAGGAGGACAGCATGCTGGAACGTTGCCTCGGCCCCGGGCCGAGGATGATCAACAGCCTTCACAACCAGGCCATCGACCGCGTCGGCGGCGGACTCAGGGTCTCGGGCCGCGACCTGGACGGCATCACCCAGGCCGTCGAGGACCCGCACCACGGTTTCCTGCTAGGCGTCCAGTGGCACCCGGAGTTCCTGCTCTTCCTGCGTCCCCAGCGGCACCTGTTCCGGGCGCTCGTGGAGCACGCCCGGCGGCTCAGGCCGTACCGCCCACCGTCAACGCGTCCACCTTGAGCGTCGGTTGCCCGACGCCGACCGGGACGCTCTGGCCTTCCTTGCCGCAGACGCCGATGCCGGTATCGAGCTTGAGATCGTTGCCGACCATCGAGACCCGGGTGAGCACATCGGGGCCATTGCCGATCAGCGTCGCGCCCTTGACCGGAGTCGTGATGCGGCCGTTCTCGATCAGGTAGGCCTCGCTGGCCGAGAACACGAACTTGCCGGAGGTGATGTCCACCTGGCCGCCGCCGAAGTTGACGGCATACAGGCCACGCTCGACGCTGGCGATGATCTCGGCCGGGTCGTGCGGGCCCGCGAGCATGTAGGTGTTGGTCATGCGCGGCATCGGCAGGTGGGCAAAGCTTTCGCGGCGACCGTTGCCGGTCGAGTGCGTGCCCATGAGACGCGCGTTCAGCTTGTCCTGCAGGTAGCCCTTCAGGATGCCGCCCTCGATCAGCGTGGTGCAACTCGAGGGCGTGCCCTCGTCGTCGATGGTCAGCGAACCGCGGCGGCCGGGCAAGGTGCCGTCGTCGACCACGGTGCACAGCGGCGAGGCGACCCGCTGGCCGACGCGGCCCGCGAACGCGGACGTCCCCCGGCGGTTGAAGTCGCCCTCGAGGCCGTGCCCGATGGCCTCGTGCAACAGCACGCCGGGCCACCCGGGGCCCAGCACGACCGGCATGGTGCCGGCGGGCGCGGGTACCGCATCGAGGTTGACCAGGGCCTGGCGCGCGGCCTCGCGCGCGAATTCCTCCGCGTTGCCCGCCTCGAGCAGCCAGCCATAGCCGAAGCGCCCGCCGCCGCCGGCGAAGCCCTGCTCGCGGCGGCCGTCCTGCTCTGCGATGGCGGCGATATTCACGCGTATCAGCGGGCGCACGTCGGTCGCGAGGGTGCCGTCGCTGCCGGCGACCAGGATGATCTCGTGCACGCCGACCAGGCTCACGACCACCTCGCGGATGCGCGGATCCACCGCCCGGGTCAGGGCGTCCAGCCGCTCCAGGAGAGCGATCTTTTCCTCGTCGGCCAGGGTCCCCAGCGGATCGAGGTCCGGGTACAGCGGCGTGGGGCGCGGCGAGTGCCACGCCTGCACCGCACCGTTGCCGCCCTGGCGGGTGATGGCCCGTGCAGCCTCCGTGGCGGCGCTGAGCGCCGGCATCATGAGTTCGTCGGAATATGCGAAGCCCGTCTTCTCGCCGCTGATGGCCCGGATCCCTGCGCCCTGCTCGATGGTATGGCTGGCGTCCTTGACGCGCCCGTCCTCGAGCGTCCACGCCTCCTGGCGCAGCGCCTGGATGTAAATGTCCGCGGCGTCCACCGCCCGGCCCATGATCCGGCCCAGCAGCCGATCGAGATCTTGCCGCTCCAGGCCGGCGGGGCCCAGCAGGCGATCCACGGTCAGTTCGAGGGCGTTACCAGTCATTCCTTGTTCTCCGTGCACATGCGCAATGTTTCGGGAGGCAGCCGGTGAGCCAATGCAGGGAAACGGCGGCGGGCATCGCGCTGCGCCTCCGGATCGAGGTCGGCAACGACAATGCCCACACCCTCCGCGCGGCGCGCCAGCACCTGGCCCCAGTGATCCACGATCATCGAGTCGCCCCAGGTCCGGCGGCCGCCCTCGTGTTCGCCCCACTGGGCGGCGGCCAGCACGAACGACAGATTATCCACGGCCCGCGCGCGGACCAGCAGTTCCCAGTGTGCCCGGCCGGTGGGCACGGTGAATGCGGCCGGCAGCGAGATCGCCTCGAGGCCCGCGTCGGCCATGCCCCTGAACAGCTCCGGGAAGCGCACATCGTAACAGACGGCCAGCCCGAGCCTGCCGACGGGAGAATCGCACACCACGGCGCCCCGGCCGGGACTGGTACCGGCCGATTCGCGGTAACCCTCGTCCGCGCCCGGCAGGCTGACATCGAACAGGTGCAACTTGTCGTAGCGCGCCAACGCGCGCCCACCGGCATCGAACAGGATGCTGGCCGCGCGCGGCCGCGCGTCGCCGGCTTCCAGCACAGGGAGCGTGCCGCCGACGATCCACAAGCCGAGGTCGCGCGCCGTGGCCGACAGGAAGTCCTGCGCCGGTCCCCGGCCCGGCGGCTCGGCGCAGCCGATCCGGTCACCGTCGCGGCACCCAAGAAACGAGAAATTCTCCGGCAGCACCGCGAGATGCGCGCCGGTCTCCGCGGCCTCCTCGAGCAGCCGCCGGGCCACTGCGAAATTCACCTCGGGATCCGGACCGGAGCACATCTGGATCACGGCGGCACGCGGCATCAGTCTTCCCCTCGCTGGTCTTCGGGGCGCTCCTCGGCTGCGTCCGGCGGCGGGGCCACCGACCTGGACCCAAGTTTCTCGATCACCGGGTTTTCCCACGTACCGGTCATGCGATACGTAATCTCTGCCTGGAAAGGCTTGCGCAGCATCTCCGAAAGCAGGAACAGGGCAGCGCCCACGGCGGGGCCGCCGACGACGGTGCCCGCCACCGGAAGGGTCCGCCCCAGGTCGGCCGCGATCACGGCGGTCTGGTCGTAATCGCGCGCGACGAGGCCCGTCCGGCCGACGACCACCATGTCCGCGGATGGCCCGCGCATGAGCAGGTTATCGGTGAACGCATTGCCCTCAGAAAAGCGGAACTCGCCGCTGATCTGGTCGAAGGCGGTGCCCTCGCCAAACACGTCCTTGAAATCGAGCGCCAGGCGACGCGGCAGCGCCTGGACACTCAGCAGGCCAAACACCCGGCCCGCCCCAGGCTCGACGCCCACGAGCTTGCCGTCGCGGATCATGATGGCGGCTTCGCCCTCGATCGCGCTGAGCCAGTCGCCGCGCAGCCCGCCCGGCCACGTGACGTCGGCGTCAAAGTTGCCCTCGCTCGCATCGATGCTGCGCCGGAAGCCCATGTACTCGAGCGTCTTGCCCACGTCGGTGCTGCGCATCCGGATCCCCAGGCGGGATGCATCGACCGACTCAGAGAGCCGGGACCGGCCCTCGGCCTGGAGCATGAAGCTGTCGCCCCCTGCCTCGAGCCCGATCAGCTCGACCCCGTCGCCCTCATGCAATACGCGTGCCGAGACGCTGCCGAAGCGGACCGTGCCGAATAACAGCTGATCGATCTCGATGTCGAGCGCCGGCACCTTCGCCGGGTGCAGCCTGGATGGCTCGACCTCGTCGGGCGTCGTTGCATCCTTCGCGCGCGCGGCGCCGCCCGGGTGGAGCTCGAGCCGCTCCAGGCGAACCAGGACGGGCTCATCGCCATAAAGAGCAAACGGGATTTCCACCCGGCCGGTGGCGCCGTCCGCAGCCAGTTCCACCACCCAGCGCTCATCCGACCGGGAAAACCCCAGCAGGGCATCAGAGAGCCTGATCATCGGCGCGGACAGCTCGCCGACAAGCAGTTTGCCGCCAGCGATGGCGCTCGCGGCATTGGGGGCCCGGAGTTCGCGCGGAAACTCGACCCCGAGCCACTCGACGAGATCCAGTCGGCCGACCGTGCCGCTGAACACGATCCCTGGTGGCCCGCCGGCACCCGGAACGGCCGCGAGGACCGGTTCCGGCCCCGAGCGGTCCAAGCTCGCGGCGATGCGCAGCGCATCGTCCCACTCGAACTGGTAGTGCATCAGGTCCGCCTGCGGGAATTCCGCCGTCACCCGCAGGCTCCGGGCCTCGTCGGCCGACTTCCGCAGGGGCTCGGGCAGGTCGATACTGAAGCCCTCGAGGCGCGAGGCGATTTCCATCTTCAGGGGCGCGGAGTCATCCGGCGCCGGGAACTGCAGGTGTCCGTACCAGTCGCTCTCGCCTTCGACCCAGGTGTCCAAGGGGATGCGCAGCACGCGCGCCAATCCGCCCGCATCCATGTCGCCGCGCATCTCGACCCGGATCGCGTCGTCGTCACCGACCAGGATGTCGACCGCGACCGGTCGTCCGGCGAGCGTGGCCGACGCACCCTGCGCCGACACCCGCGCATTGTCGATGCGAATGAGCGCCTCGATGTCGCGCGCTGGTTCGCCCAGGAACCCGTAGGACACCACACCGTCCGCGATCCTCAGGTCCACGCGCGCACGGAATTCCTTCAGCGCCCGCAGCGGCAGCAGGAGGTCGATCTCTGCCGAACCGCGACCGGCGAGGAACTCCGCGGGCGCCAGGCCCGGCCCAAGGATCTCTCCGAGTTGTTCGGACGCGAGGGCAAAACCACGCAACGCGGCCAGTGTGCCGCGGGCCTCGCCCTTGATGGCGAGCATGCCCTTGGCGAGATCGGGGATCTCGACCCGGGCCGGACCCGCCGAGACATCGAGCAGCTTTGCGGCGCGGATCTCCGCCCGGAGGCCCTCGTTGGCGAAGCGGACACCGGCCTCCAGGCCGGCCGCGTTCGGCCAGCCCGGGTCGAAATGCAGCTCGCCGTCGGCAATATCGAACTCGACCTCGAAGAGCCCATCGTCATCCCGAAACGGGAACTTGCGCGTCGGACCATTGAACCGGAACGGCGCCGCGTCGACCCTCCCCGCCCGCAAGGCATGATCGAGCCATGCGACGACCTTGTCCGGCATGACGCCGACCGGCAGGTATGCCGGGGCAGACGCCAGCCGGACTTGCCTTGCCACGCCCTCGAGTTCCAGATGCGGCGAGCCGCCGTCGGCAGGTATGGTCACCACCCCCTCGGCCGTGATCGCGGCATCGTCGTTGGCCAGCGCGAGGCGCGGCACCCGGACGAGCAGTTGATCCTCGTTCCGCAGCCATTCGAGCGAGACCTCGGCCCTGTTTGCCGCCAGCGGTTCGCGGAACAGCCAGGGCTGGTCGTACGCCAGCCCCGGCGCGTCAATGTCGGCAGCCCCCTTGTACAAGTCCCCGGTGAGGCGTCCGGACAGCTTGTGGACCCCGGGCCAGCGCTCGTGCGGTGCCACCGACAGTTCATCGAACCGCGCGTCGACGTACAGGTCCGGCGCGCGGGCCTCGTCGGCAGGCAGATCCAGGTGCGCCTCGAGTTCGCGCACCGCGCCCGAGGGCGCCAGCTGCTCGACCCGGGCTCGCGTCGCCGCCGGCAACCAGGGGGTGAGCGGCAAGAGGTCAGCGAGTTCCACGTGGTCGACCCGCGCTTCGATCCGGCGCGCCTCGTCAACACGTTCGAACACGATCGAGGCGGCTGCACTGAACCAGCGGCGCCCGTCACGCTCGACATCCAGGTCCTTGAATTGCGCGTGCCAGCCGCTCGCCGCGCGCGCCCACTCAAACGCCGCCTCGACATGATCATAGGGCGTATAGGGTTTCGCCGCTTCGTCGCCCGGCACGACCGGCGGACGGAAATCGCGCGCCAGCACATCGCCCGCGATACGACTCAGCCCGCCGGCATCCGCCTCTGCGGAAAAGCTGCCATCGATGAGCCCCGTCGCGGGCAGCCCCCCGGTGCGGCCGAGCGCATCGCCCACGGCGCGCAGGTCCAGCCTGGAAAACGACATCCCCGCCACCCAGTCGCGCGGACGCCCATGCTCGTTCTGGCTCGTGACCGCCAGCGACATCGCGAGATCCGACCCGAGCGCGACCGGCAAGGTGCCCGACGCTGACAACGCCAGCCGGCCGTCCCCGAGCTGGAGGTCCAGCGCATCGACCAGGAACTCCCACGGGCCGAGCGCGCGCCGCAGGTCCTCGAATTCGACTCGCACGGCTTCGAGCCGCAGCTCGCCGGTGGGCAGGTTCGTCAGGAACGGCAGGTCGGGCGCCTCGTCGTCGGGCGCGGGCTCACGGTCCCCGAGCGCAGGACCCGCCTCGCCGAGCAGCCGCCAGCGACCCTCGAGCGTCCGCTCGATCCGCAGCGACACGCCGGCGAGCCTCACCACGCCTGGGCGCAGTTCGCCGCGCAGCAGCGAGAGACTGTCGAACTGCATCGAACCGGTGGCGGCCACGATCAGCGTACCCTCCCGGTCCTGCGTCAGGATGCGCGCGTCGCTCAAGCGCAGCTCCGGACCGCGCAGGCCGAGACGCGCATCCATGGCCCCGATCTCGACCGGCCAGCCCAGGGCCTCGCCGGCCCAGGTCTCGATCTGGTCGCGGTACTCCGGGACCTGCACGAGCGCGAGCCGCACCAGGCCGACGAGCACCGCCAGCAGGATCACGACGCCGGCGAACACCCCGGCGGTGATCTGCCAGAGCCTGCGAATCAGGCCCGGCATGGATGCTCACGCGCGCCGGCGCCCGGGCTAAATCGGGACGACATCGTACTGTTCATGCGAATAACCGGACTCCGCCTGCAGGCGGATCGGCTTGCCGGTCGCCGATTCGAGTTCCGCGAGGCCCGACGCCTCCTCGTCCACGAGCAGGTCGAGCACCTCGGCGTGCGCGAGCACCAGCAATTCCTGGAAATCGAACTGCCTCGACTGGCGCAGGATGTCGCGAAAAATCTCGTAGCACACGGTCTCGGGCGTCTTCACGGACCCTCGGCCGTGGCACGTCGGACAGGCCCTGCAGAGGACATGCTCCAGGCTCTCCCGCGTCCGCTTGCGGGTCATCTCGACCAGGCCGAGGCGGGACACCTCGGTGATCTGGTTGCGCGCATGGTCGTTCTCGAGGGCGCGCTCGAACGCGGCGAGCACCTGGGCGCGGTGGTCCTCTTCCTCCATGTCAATGAAGTCGACAATGATGATGCCACCGAGGTTCCGCAGCCGCAGCTGGCGCGCGATCGCCTGCGCAGCTTCGAGATTGGTCCGGAAAATGGTCTCTTCCAGGTTGCGATGGCCGACGTAGGCACCGGTATTCACGTCGATCGTCGTCATCGCCTCGGTCTGGTCCAGCACCAGGTAGCCGCCGGACTTCAGCGGCACCTTGCGCTCGAGCGCGCGCGCGATCTCGTCCTCCACGCCGTACAGGTCGAAGATGGGGCGCGGCTCCGTGTATTCCTGGATCTTGGGCTCCATCTCCGGGATGAAACTCGCGGCGAAGCGCGTCATGCGCCCGTAGACTTCCGGGTCGTCCACGCGCACCCGCTCGACGCGCGGCGCCATGAGGTCGCGCAACAGCCGCAGCGGCAGGTCGAGGTCCGCGTGCACGAGCGTGCCGGGCGGGCAGCGCCGTCCCTGTGCATGGACCGCCTCCCAGAGCTTCTGCAGGAACATCAGGTCGGCCCGCAGCGCGTCGTGCGGTGCGCCCTCCGCGGCGGTGCGCACGATCCAGCCGCCGTCGCCGTCCGCGGAGACATCCTCCACGATGCCGCGCAGGCGCACCCGCTCTTCCTCGTCCTCGATGCGCGCCGACACTCCGATGCCGCGACCAAACGGCAGGTACACGAGGTAGCGCGACGGCATGCTCACGTAGGTCGTCAGGCGCGCCCCCTTGGTGCCGAGCGGATCCTTGACGACCTGCACCAGGATGTCCTGCCCCTCGGTGATCAGCGCGCGGATATTCGGCTCCCGCTCGCTCTCCGTGTCGGCCTCGGCATCGCGGCGACGGGTGATGTCGGAGGCGTGCAGGAAGGCGGTGCGCTCCAGGCCGATGTCGATGAACGCTGCCTGCATGCCGGGCAGCACGCGCTGCACCCGTCCCCTGTAGACGTTGCTGGTCAACCCCCGGCGACTCGTGCGCTCGATGAACACTTCCTGCAGCACGCCGTTCTCGAGCAGCGCCGCACGGGTCTCGCGCGGGTTCACGTTGACCAGGATTTCCTCGCTCATGGGAGCTCCCCGGCCCGTGGCGCGAGCACATCCAGGCCGAAGCCGCCCAGCAATTCCGCCGTCTCGCACAGTGGCAGCCCGACCACGCCCGAGTGGCTGCCGCAGAGCCGCGTCACGAAGATCGCCGCGAGACCCTGGATGCCGTAGGCGCCGGCCTTGTCCAGCGGCTCGCCGGTCGCGACATAGACATCGATCTCGTGGCTGAGCAGGGTGCGGAAGGTCACGTCGCTGCTGGAGAGCCGCAACGACGTCGCGCCATCGCGGCTCGCGGCCACTGCGGTGTGGACCGCGTGACTGCGTCCCGACAGGCGCCGCAGCATCCGGGCCGCGTCGGCCGGATCGGCCGGCTTGCCGAGGATCTCCTCGCCGATCGCCACCACCGTGTCGGCGGCCAGCACGAGCCGTCCCGGGGCGTGCCGCGTCACGGCGACGGCCGCCTTCTCCTCGGCGAGGCGGCGCGCATAATCCGCCGGCGCCTCGCCGGACCGCGGCGTCTCGTCGATATCCACGGGCGAAACCTCGCAATCCAGCCCGAGCGAGGCCAGCAGCTGCAGACGCCGGGGCGAGCCTGAGGCCAGCACCAGGGTAACGGAATCCATCCCGGCAGTTTCTCCGCTTGGCGGCGGCGGCACAAGCGGGCACGGGGACTCAGTCGCGGTGATAGGGGTGGCCGGAGAGGACCGTCCAGGCCCGGTAGAGCTGCTCGGCGACGAGCACCCGGACCAGCCCGTGGGGGAGGGTCAGCGGTGACAGGGACCAGCGCCAGCGCGCCGCCTCGAGGCAGGCGGGGGCGAGCCCGTCGGGCCCACCCACCAGCAGGGCCACGTCCTGTCCGTCCTGCAGCCAGCCGGCGAGCCGCCGGGACAGCCCGACGGTATCCACCGCCGCACCCTGGACATCGAGGCAGACCCGCACGCAGTCCTCCGAGCCGGCGAGGAGGCGCTCGCCCTCCGCAGCGATCGCGCGCACCGGCTCCGTGCCCCGGCTGCGGCGCCCCAGGGGCACCTCGCGCAGCTCGAGCCGGCATTCGCGCGGCATGCGCGCGGCGTAGTCCTTGAACCCCTCGTCCACCCAGCCCGGCATCCGCGTGCCGACGGCGACGAGTCTCAGCCGCACGGAAACTCAGGCCTCGGCCTTGAGACGGCCTGCGCGGGCCGGCGGCGCCCAGAGTTTCTCGAGATTGTAGAAATCGCGGACGCGCGGCAGCATGACGTGCACGACGATGTCATGCAGGTCGACGAGAACCCACTCGCCGTCCTTGATGCCCTCGATGCCCAGCGGCTTGTGCCCGCTCTCCTTGCATTTTTCGACGACGTTCTCTGCCACCGATCGCACGTGCCTGTCCGACGTGCCGCTGGCGATCACCATGCTGTCCGCGATGCTCGTCAGGCCGCGCACGTCCAGCACGACGACGTCGCGCGCCTTCATGTCCTCGAGTGCGTCCAGGACCATCTTCTGCAAGGATTCTTCCGCCATCAATTCCTCTCTGTGGCTGCGCTGTAGCAGCCCGATTCGGCCAGCAGCCGACACACCGGATCGGGCACCAGGTAACGGGGCGCGCGGCCCGCGCGAATGAGTTCGCGAATCGCGCTGGATGAAATTTCGAGCTGGGTGACGGCGCGGATGTACACGCGCCCCGCGCGGGACTCGTGCAGGTCGCCGATGCGTCCCGTGCCGCGATCCGCCAGCAGTTCGCCGAGCGCGCCCGACTCCGGCGCCCGCCAGCCCGGCCGGTGCGCGACGACCAGGTGCGCCAGCTGCAGGATCTCGCGCCACTCATGCCATTGCGGCAGGCCGAGGAAGGCGTCCATCCCGATGATCAGGCACAGGGAGCGATGCGCGTATTCCGCGCGCAGGTCGAGCAGCGTGTCCACCGAGTAGGACGGCCCTTCGCGGCGCAGCTCACGGTCGTCGAGCAGGAAGCGCGGCTCGCCGTCGATCGCGGCCCGCACCATCGCCACGCGCGTCGCGGCGTCCGCATGGGTCGTGTCCCGGTGCGGTGGGTTGCCGGCCGGGAGGAACCGGACCTCAGAGAGTTCCAGCGCCTCCAGCAGCTCGAAGGCGCTGCGCAGATGGCCATAGTGAACCGGGTCGAAAGTGCCGCCGAAAATCCCCATCGGGTTGAGGCTGCCGAACCCGCTCATGCGGCGCGCCGCCCCGTCTTGGCCAGGGCGCTGACGAGTTCGACCAGCTCGGCCCAGGGGTCGCAGCGCGCCGGCGCCCTGGCCGCGCCCTCGCCCGACAGGACCGGCATGGCGTTCCCGGGCGGGGCGCCCTTGGACATGCGGTCCACGAGCGCGACGCGCCGGGCCAGGTCCCGCAAGGCGCGCCCGTCGTGGCGCGCGACAGCGCGCCCCACGAGCCCCGCGCGGTTGCGCCAGACGCCCGCGCGCGACATCGCGGCTTGCGGCGCCATGCCCTCGTCCATCAGCCACCGCACGCGCACCAGGCCCCGGATCTCGCGGGCCAGCGGCCACAGGACCTGGGGAATCGCGAGGCCCTCAGCCTTCAGGCCGGCGAGAATGCGCAGCGCGCGCGTCAGGTCGCCTGCGACGGCGGCGTCCGCGAGCTTGAAGATGTCGAAGCGCGCGCTGTCGGCGACGGCGGCGCGCACCGCTTCCGCGTCCAGCTCGCCCTCGCCGTGCAGCAGCCGGAGTTTCTCGATTTCCTGGTGCGCGGCGAGCAGGTTGCCCTCGACGCGCTCGGCCAGCAGGCGGACCGCCTCGGCGTCGGCGCGCAGGCCCACCCGCCGGAGGCGGCCCTGGATCCACGAGGGCAGCGCCGCCGGATCGACCGGCTGGACCTCGACCAGTTCGCCGGCCTGGGCGAAGGCCTGGACCCAGGCGGGCTGCTTGCCGCGCCCCTGGAATTTCGGCGTGATCGCCAGCAACACGATGTCATCGGGCGGGTTCGCCGCGAAGCGCGCGAACAGCTCCGCGCCGCCATCCGCGGCCGCGGGCGTCTTCAGGCGCAGCTCGATCAGCCGGCGCGAGGCAAACAGCGACAGGCTGGACAACTCGCCCGCAAAGGCGGCCCAGTCAAAGCCCCGTTCCACCGCATGCACTTCCCGTTCGGCAAAGCCCAGCTCCCTGGCCCGACGACGAATAGCATCCGCGCACTCCTGGATGAGCAGCGGTTCGTCTCCGGCGATCAGGTAAGCGGGCGCGAGGCGACGGGCAAGGCCGGCCTCAAGCTGTTCCGGCGAGAGGGACACGGGTGAGTAATCTGTTCCCGAAAGGTTTCATCGCGCCTGCAGTGTAGCACGGAGAATTCGGGTGCAAGCCCCGCATAGTGGGGCTTGGATGGACAGAGCGGGCGGGTTATCGTGCGCGGACGGTATCCGCACATGAAACGACGCCACACGCCCCGCCCGCACCGACTTACGCACTTCGCCCTGATGGTGGCGATGGTGGTCGTGCTGCGTTTCGTCGCCTGGGACCTGCATCACGCAGCGAGTCTCCACGAGACCGACACGCCTTGCGACGTCTGCGCGGTGTTCGAGCGCGGTGGAGACGGCGTCGCCGCCACCGCTGCCGTGGTCTCGCCCCCGGCCCCGCCGCCCGCCATGCGGGCAGGGCTCCCGGAGCCGTGCCAGGCGCTCCGCGCCCCCTGCCCACCCGCCCGCGCCCCCCCCTCGTTCGAAAGCTG
>JBLRWH010000014.1:0-40603 GCA_047921395.1 Gammaproteobacteria bacterium | reverse complement strand
CGAGGACGAGGAAGATGGAAGTCATTCTGCTGGACACGGTCGAGAACCTCGGGGGCATCGGCGACAAGGTGAACGTGAAGCCGGGTTACGCGCGCAACTACCTGTTGCCGCAGGGCAAGGCGACGCGGGCCACCGCCGAGGCCGTCGCCGAGTTTGAGGCGCGTCGCGCCGAGCTCGAGGCGAAGGCGGCTGCCGTCATCGCCGAGGCGAAGGCGCGCGCCGAGAAGCTCGGGGGCCTGAAGCTGGTGATCCGCGCCAAGGCCGGTTCCGAGGGCAAGCTGTTCGGGTCGGTCGGCACGGTGGACATCGCCGAAGCGGCCGAGGCGGTCGGCGTGACGATCGAGCGCAGCGAACTGCGCCTCGCGGAGGGCCCGTTGCGCATGGTCGGCGAGCATGAGGTCGAAGTGCACCTGCACTCCCAAGTCTCGGTGCCGATCTCCGTGACGATCGAAGCCGAGGAGTGAGCGGCGGGGCGCGGGGCCTGCGTCCCGCGGGCTGTTGCCCTGTGTTAAGGTGACGCACACCCCGCCACGAGCCAGGTAGGATTGCGTTGGCCGGCATTCCCGAATCTTCCTTTTCCGCGCGTGGTACCGAAGCGCTGCGGGTGCCGCCTCACTCCGTCGAGGCGGAGCAATCCGTGCTCGGCGGCTTGATGCTGGACAACAGCACCTGGGACACGATTGCCGACGCCGTCACGGCGCCGGACTTCTACCGCCGGGACCACCGGTTGATTTTTACCGCCATCGGCGAGCTCGCGGACCGCAGCGAGCCCTTCGATGCCGTGACTGTCTCTGAGTTTCTCGATCGCAGCGGTCAGCTTGACGACGCCGGCGGCCTGGCCTACCTGGGCCAGCTGGCGCGAGACACGCCAAGCGCTGCGAACATCAAGGCCTACGCAGCCATCGTGCGCGAACGCTCGATGCTGCGGGAGTTGATCCGCATCGGTGGGGAAATCGCCACCAGCGCCTACCAGCCCGACGGCCGCGATGCGGGCCAGCTGGTGGACGAGGCCGAACGCCAGGTCTTCGAGATCGCCGAACAGGGCAAGCGGCGTGGCTCGGGTTTCCAGCAGCTGAAGCGGATCCTCAGCAAGACCATCGACCGCCTTGACGAGCTGCAGAAGAATGACGGCGACGTCACCGGGCTTGCCACCGGCTTCAAGGACTTTGACGTCATGACGGCCGGCCTGCATCCAGGCGATCTCGTGATCATCGCGGGCCGCCCGTCGATGGGCAAGACGAGCTTCGCGATGAACATCGCGGAGCATGCGGCGATCGGCGTCGGCGCCTCGGTGGCCATTTTCAGCATGGAAATGTCGGCCGAGCAGCTGTCGTTCCGCATGATCTCTTCACTGGGGCGCGTCAACCAGTCGAACCTGCGCCGCGGCAGGTTCTCGGACGAGGACTGGAGCAGGATCAACTCGGCCGTCTCGGTGATGTCGAAGGCCAAGGTGTTCATCGACGATACCCCGGCCTTGAGCCCGACCGAGTTGCGCGCCCGCTCCCGTCGCCTGAAGCGCGAGCACGGGCTGGACCTGATCGTGGTCGACTACCTCCAGCTGATGCAGGTGCACGGTTCTTCCGAGAACCGCGCCACCGAGATTTCCGAGATTTCGCGCTCGCTCAAGGCGCTCGCGCGCGAGCTCGAGGTGCCGGTCATCACGCTGTCACAGCTCAATCGCAGCGTGGAACAGCGCACGGACAAGCGCCCCGTGATGTCCGACCTGCGCGAATCCGGCGCCATCGAGCAGGACGCCGACCTGATCGCGTTCATTTTTCGCGAGGAGGTCTACAACAAGGACTCCACGCGCAAGGGCATCGCCGACATCATTATTTCCAAGCAGCGCAACGGGCCCATCGGCGACGTGCAGCTCACCTTCCTCGGCGAGTACACGAAGTTCGAGAACTTCATGCCGGATGCCTACGGCAGCGGCCCGTTCGGATGATCGCGGGGTGACGCGCGCGGCCCGGGCGACGGTCGACACCGCGGCCCTGCAGCACAACCTCGGAGAAGTCCGCCGGCGGGCGCCGGCCTCCAGGGTGATGGCGGTGATCAAGGCGAACGCCTACGGACACGGCCTGGTGGGCGCAGGGCGTGCGCTCAGGGACGCCGACGCCTTCGCGGTGGCTCGGGTGGAGGAAGCGGTCGCCCTGCGCGAGGCCGGCCTCGGCAATTCGATCATCCTGCTCGAGGGTGTGCTGGCGGCCGCGCAGTTGCCGCTCGCGGCCTCGCTGGCCTTCGAGCTGGTCGTGCATTCGCCGGAACAGCTGGCGATGCTCGAGGCCGCGCAGCTGCCGCGCCCGATCACGGCCTGGCTGAAGCTCGATACCGGGATGAATCGGCTCGGGTTCCCGCCGGCGGAGGCCCGCGCTGCCGCCGCCCGGCTGCGGGCCTGCCCGGGCGTCGCGCCTGGCGTGCGTCTCATGACTCACCTGTCATGCGCCGACGAGCGGGATGCCGCGACCACCGAGGCCCAGCTGGAGCGCTTCAGCGCGGCCGTCGGCGATCTGCCCGGCGAGCGCAGCATCGCCAATTCTGCCGGGCTGCTGTGGCGCCGTGACAGCCATGCCGACTGGGTCCGACCGGGGATCATGCTTTACGGCGTGTCGCCCTTTGCGGACCAGGCGGGTCACGAGCTCGGGCTGCGCCCCGCGATGGAGCTGCTGAGCACGGTAATCACGCTACGCGAGGTGCGGCGCGGCGAGCGCGTCGGGTATGGCGGCCTCTGGACGGCACGCGAGGACAGCCGCATCGCCATTGCCGCCATCGGGTACGGCGACGGCTACACGCGGCACCTGGGCAGCGGCGCGCCGGTGCTCGTCCGCGGCCGGCGCGCGCCGCTGGCCGGGCGCGTCTCGATGGACATGATCGCCGTCGATGTCACCCTGATCCCGGAAGCCGGGGTCGGCGACGAGGTGACCCTGTGGGGCGGCGGGTTGCCGGTCGAGGAGCTGGCGCGCCTGGCGGGCACTATTCCTTACGAGCTGCTGTGTAGCGTGACCCAGCGCGTCGGCGTAACGATGATCTGAGCGGCCCGCGCGGTCAGCTCGTGAAGAAGCCCATCTTGACGCCCGCCACCTCGATGACGTCGTTGTCGTGCAGCAGCCGCGCGCTCTGGGCGACCGCCTCGCCATTGACGGTCGGCGGCTTGCCGGCATTGCCAGCTTCCACGACGACCAGGGTGTAATTCTCGTGACGGCGTGTGACGGCGATGACCTGAACCCCGGTCCGGCCCAGGGTCGTGACCGGTTTCTTGAGCTCCAGCTCGCGCCCGGCAAAGACCCCTGTCAGAACCTGCAGGCGTGCCGGGACGCCCGGCATGACGGCGGCCGGGAGCGGTTCCCGGGCGGCCGGAGGCAGCTGCGTATTCATGCGCTCGACGTCGCGAGGGGAGATGATGATGGTCCCCTCCATGTCCTGGTCGGCACTCTCCATGCCGTCGTCCACGAAACGCAGCTGGTGATGCCCCATCGTGA
The DNA here is from genome assembly GCA_047921395.1 of Gammaproteobacteria bacterium. GTDB lineage: Bacteria > Pseudomonadota > Gammaproteobacteria > Steroidobacterales > XN24 > XN24. Next base: position 37,127 of record JBLRWH010000014.1, on the reverse strand, counting down.
TGACGTCACCATGCATCAGCGCATGTTTCTTGATCAGCTTGCCGTTGACGTACGTGCCATTGGTGCTGTTCAGATCTTCGAGGAAGGCATCGTTGAGAATGTTGATGACCAGCGAATGGTGGCCACTGATCGCCGGGCTGTCGATGCGGATGTCGTTGTCGGTGAGCCGGCCGATCGTATAGCGCTCTTTGCTGAGATTGTATTCAGCGAGCGTCTGGCCGTTCAGGCTCAAGATCAATCGGGCCATGGTCACCCCAACTCCTATCCGAACCATCCTTTGAGGCGACCGACGAGGCCGCGGGCTTCGGCAAACGACTCCACGACTTGCGCCATGCAGACCGAGATATTGTCGCGCCCGCCGTTTTCGTTCGCGAGCTCGATCAGCTGTTCACCGCCTGTCTGCAGATTAGCACTAAAGGTACTGATAGTTAAATGAATGTCTTCATCCTCGACCATGTCGGAAAGGCCATCGGAGCACAGCAGGTAGATGTCGTCGGGCTTGACAGTTTCCTCCTGGATTTCAACCTCGACTGTCGGCTCCACCCCCAGCGCACGGGTGACGTAGTTGCGGTTGGTCGAACGCAGCGCCTCCTCGTGGGAGAAAAATCCGCGGTCCACGAGTTCCTGCATCAGGGAGTGATCGAGCGTGAGTTGTTCGAAGCGGTTCTTCCTGAAACGATAGACGCGCGAGTCACCCACGTGGGCCACCGAGACCCGGTTGTCATAGAAGAGACAAGCCGCGATCGTGGTCCCCATGCCGCGGCACTGGGGCTGGGACTGCGCGGTCTGCCAGATGATCTTGTTGGCGCGAATGATCGAGTTGCGGAGCACGATGCTCTGGCGCATCAGTCCGCTGCTGTCATCCACACCGCTGCGGTGCTCGCGCCCCACGCCGGCACGTACCATGTCGGTCACGCTCTTGATGGCGAGCGCGGAGGCCACCTCGCCGGCATTGTAGCCGCCCATGCCGTCGGCGAGCACGATGAGGCCGATGTCCATGTCGGTAAACATCGCGTCCTCGTTATGCTCGCGCACCCGCCCGGTGTGGGTGAACTCGAAGTAGCGGATCTTATCCTTCAGACTCATGTTTTTTTCCGCAACTGGACGCTTTTGCCGGTCCCAAAAGGGTGGCTGTGAATGCCTCGTCGGCCGGGCTCGATGCTGTCCAACATGTAATTGAACAGCGTAAAGACCCCTCCCCACAAGTCCGGGCATGATATGAGGGTATATGAATACGTGCGGCGTCCGGTTGCCGCGGCGGCGCGCCGCTGTGTACCGTGCCCGGGTCTCGTGGTTTCCAGGGGGGGCGTGATGGCGAAGGCCAAGACAATATACGTCTGTAACGAATGCGGCGGCACGAGCCCGAAATGGGTCGGCCAGTGTCCGGACTGCGGACGCTGGAACACACTCGAGGAGACCCGCGAGGCGCCCCGTGTGCGCGAGGTCGGCTGGGCCGGAGATGCGCCGCGGCTGGTCTCGGAGGTCGAAGGCGAGGTCGAGTCGCGCTGGCCGACGGGGATCGGCGAACTCGATCGCGTCCTGGGTGGCGGCCTGGTACCCGGCTCGGTGACGCTGATCGGTGGCGATCCGGGGATCGGCAAGTCCACGTTGCTCCTGCAGGCCGCCGTGCGGCTCGCGGGGAGCCTGCCGGCGCTGTATGTGACCGGCGAGGAGTCCTTGCGCCAGGTGGGCATGCGCGCCCGGCGGATCGGTATGGAGGCTGGCAGCCTGCAGTTGCTCGCCGAGACCAATATCGAGCGCATTCTCGTCCAGGCCCAGGCGGTGCGGCCGCGCGTGTTGGTGGTGGACTCCATCCAGACCATGCACACGGATGCCCTGCAGTCCGCGCCGGGCGCGGTGGCGCAGTTGCGGGAAAGCTCGGCGCGTCTCGTGCGCTACGCGAAGCAGAATGGCCCCGCGGTGTTCCTGGTCGGCCACGTGACCAAGGACGGTTCGATCGCCGGACCGCGCGTGCTCGAGCACATGGTCGATACGGTGCTGTATTTCGAGAGCGACGTCGGCAGCCGCTTCAGAATCATTCGTGCGGTCAAGAACCGCTTCGGCGCGGCAAACGAAATCGGCGTCTTCGCGATGACCGGCCAGGGCCTGCGCGAGGTGCTGAATCCTTCCTCGATCTTTCTCTCCGGCCATGACGGCAGTGTCTCCGGAAGCGCCATCATGGTGGCGCGCGAGGGCAGCCGCCCGTTGCTGGTCGAGGTCCAGGCCCTGGTGGACGAGAGCCACTCGGGACACCCGCGGCGGGTCTCCGTCGGGCTCGACGGGAATCGCCTGGCGCTGCTGCTGGCCGTGATGCATCGTCACGCGGGGATTGTCATGTTCGACCAGGACGTCTTTGTCAACGTGGTGGGTGGCGTGCGCATCGTGGAGACTGCGGCCGACCTGCCGATGCTACTTGCCGCGCTGGGCAGCCTGCGGGACCGGCCGCTCCCTGCCGGCCTCGTGTCCTTCGGCGAGGTGGGCCTGGCGGGGGAAATCCGTCCCGTCCCCTACGGCGAGGAGCGTCTCCGGGAGGCCGCGAAGCACGGTTTCCGGCGCGCCATTGTGCCGGCCGCAAATGCGCCGCGCGGTGGGGTCGAAGGCCTCGAGATCGTCCCCGTGAAGCGCCTCGCAGACGCGCTGGAGGCCGCGTTCGCCTAGGCCCCAGACCTACGGCGGCCCGGGACGCGGGAGGCGCAGGCGCACCGAGCGCACCGCGTTGTCCGCCGTCTGGACGATCTCGAGTCGGTAGTCGCCGAGCTGGAGGATGGCGCCGGCCTGCGGGATCGTTTCCAGCCGCTCCACGATCAGGCCGTTGAGCGTCTTCGGGCCGTCCGTAGGCAGCCGCCAGCCCATCATCCGGTTCAGTTCGCGGATGTTGGCCGCGCCGCTGACCATGAAGCTGCCGTCGGCTTCCGGCTGGACGTCGCGGTAGATATCCGCCGGATCGGTCGTGAACTCGCCGACGATCTCCTCGAGGATGTCGTCCAGCGTCACGAGCCCCTGGATGTCGCCGTACTCGTCGACCACCAGCGCGAGCCGACGCTTCGCGCGCTGGAAGTTCACGAGCTGGGTGTGCAGTGGCGTGCCCTCGGGCACGAAGTAGGGCTCCAGCGCCTTCGCCTCCAGGTGCCGGGGCGTCAGTTCGCCCTCCGAGAGTTCGCCCATCACGCTGCGCAGGTGAACGATGCCGACGACCTGGTCGAGGTCGCCGCGGTAGACGGGGAGGCGCGTGTGGCGACTCTCGGTGATCTGCTCGAGCAGTTCGTCCCGGTCGTCGTCGAGGTCCAGGCCGTCGATCTCGCTGCGCGGCACCATGATGTCGTCCACGGTGACGTCCTGCAGCTCGAGCACGCCGATCAGCATGCGCTGGTGGCGCTTTGGAATCAGCGCGCCGGCTTCGCTGACGACCGTGCGGAGCTCCTCGTGCGACAGGGCGTGCCCCTGCACGTGCTCGGTCTTCACGCCGAGCAGGCGCAGCACGCCATTCGCCATCAGGTTGACCAGCCAGACGATCGGGTAAGTGATCTTGAGCAGCGGGTAGTACACCAGCGCGGCCGGCAGCGCGAGGCGTTCCGGGTGCAGCGCCGCGAGGGTCTTCGGCGCGACTTCCGCGAAGATCAGGATCACGAGGGTTAGCAGCCCGGCGCCGATGGCGATCGCGCCCTCGCCGCCAATGCGCAGGGCGATGACGGTGACCAGCGAGGAGGCGAAAATGTTGGTGAAATTATTGCCGAGCAGGATCAGGCCGATCAGCCGGTCGGGCCGTTTCAGCAGGGCCTCGGCGAGGCGGGCCGCGCGCTGGCCGGCGCGGGCGCGGTGGCGCAGCCGGTAGCGGTTGATGCTCATCAGCGCCGTCTCGGTGCTGGAGAAGAATGCCGAGAGCAACAGCAGCAGGCCGAGCAGCCAGAACAGCGTACCTAGCGGAACATCATTCAAGGCGGATGTGTCCTCTCACCCCCATTGGCGACCGAGTATGAACTCGAGCACGAAGCGGCTGCCGAAATAACTCATCGCCAGCAGCCCGTAGCCGGCGAGGACCCAGTGCACCGCCTGGCGCCCGCGCCAGCCGAGCTTGAGCCGGCCGAGCAGCAGGACCGCAAACACGGCCCATGCAATGAGCGAGAGCACGGTCTTGTGGAGCAGGTGCTGGGCGAAGATGTCCTGCAGGAACATCAGGCCGCTGAACAGCGCGAGGGTCAGCAGGGCGAAGCCGGCCGCCAGGGCGGTGAACAGCGTGGTCTCGAGCGACTCCAGCGGCGGGAGGATCCGGGTCCACGCCGTCAGTTGGCGGCGCCGCAGGGTGCGCTCGCGGAACAGGAACAGCACGGCGAGCCCCGCGCCGAGACTCAGGAGGCTGTAGGCGAGGATCGACAGCGAGACGTGGGCGTGGATGCCCCAGTCCGGCGCCGTGTCCCGGGGGGTCACCGGGTCGGGCAGCAGCACCCCGAGCGCGGCGATGCCTGCGATTGGCAGGAGCAGCGCGGCCAGGCCGACGAAGCGCACCTTCAGGGCCACCAGGAGGGCGAACACGGCCAGCAACCAGGCCACCAGCGACAGCACGCCGCCGAGCGGCAGTTCCGGTCCGCCCCGCTCGGCCACGATCGCGGCGAGCGCGAGTGAGTGCAGGGCGAGGCCCGCGGCACCGATCAACAGCGCGGGGCCCACTCCGGCAGGCACGGTTGCTGCTGGCGAGCCCGCCAGCTGCTTGCGCAACAGGAGAAATCCGGACGCCATGTACAGGACAAAAACGATGATCGACATCATCAGGGGCGCTCGACGGCCATGCCAAAGCCGCATTCTGACACAGCGCCGCGCAGGTTTAGAAACCGGGAAAGCCGAAGCAGGGCCCGCGCCGGGTATAATTCGCCGCCCAAGCAGTCAGTGAGCGCCCGGGAAAGCGATGTTCGAGAACCTGACCGACCGCCTGTCACGTGCCGGTAACGCCCTCAAGGGCCGCGGCCGAATCACCGAGGACAACATCCGCGATACCTTGCGGCAGGTGCGCATGGCCTTGCTCGAGGCCGATGTGGCCCTGCCGGTGGTCAAGGATTTCATCGAGCGGACCCGGACGCGCGCCGTGGGCACCGAGGTCACCAAGAGCCTCACGCCGGGGCAGGCCTTCATCAAGATCATCCACGATGAGCTCGTGCGCACCATGGGCTCGGCCAACGAGACGCTGGACCTGCGCGCGCAGCCCCCCGCGATCGTGCTCCTGGCGGGCCTGCAGGGCGCAGGCAAGACGACCACCGCCGCCAAGCTGGCGCGCCGCCTCGCCGAGCGCGACGGGCGCAAGGTGATGCTGGCCAGCGTGGACGTCTACCGGCCGGCGGCGATCCTCCAGCTGGAGCGGCTCGCCAGCGAGGTCGGGGCCGGCTTCTTCCCGAGCGCGACCGGCGAGGATCCGGTCGATATTGCCCGGCGCGCGGTCGAGCGCGCGCGGCGCGAACTGTATGACGTCCTGATCATCGACACGGCGGGAAGGCTGCATGTCGATGAGCCCATGATGGACGAAGCCCGCCGCATCCATGCCGCGGTCACCCCGGTGGAGACGCTGTTCGTGGTGGACAGCATGGCGGGCCAGGACGCGGTCAACGCGGCGCGCGCCTTCGGCGAGGCGCTCGACCTGACGGGCGTGATCCTGACCAAGACCGATGGCGACGCCCGCGGCGGTGTCGCCCTGTCGGTGCGCCAGGTCACCGGCAAGCCGATCAAGTTCATCGGGGCGGGCGAGAAGACCACGGCGCTGGAGCCGTTCCACCCGGAGCGGCTCGCCTCACGGATTCTCGGCATGGGCGACGTCGTGTCGCTGGTGGAAGAGGTCCAGCACAAGGTCGACCGGGAGCAGGCCGACCGGCTTGCGCGCAAGATCTCCAAGGGCCAGGGATTCAACCTGCAGGACCTGCGCGACCAGATTCGCCAGATGCAGGAGATGGGCGGGCTGGCGGGACTGCTCGACAAGCTGCCCGGCAATGCCATGCCGCAGAAGCTGGATTCACGGCTGGGCGAGCATCAGATGCGCCGCCAGGCCGCCGTGATCGACTCGATGACGCGGCAGGAGCGGCGCCACCCGGCGATCATCGACAGCTCCCGCAAGCGGCGGATCGCGCAGGGGGCGGGCGTGCAGGTGCAGGAGGTCAATCGCCTCCTGAAGCAACATGCGCAGATGCAGAAGATGATGAAAAAGTTCACCCGGGGCGGCATGACCAAGATGATGCGCGCCATGAAGGGGCGCCTGCCGCCAGGCTTCGGTTGATCGCGGCGCACGACAAGCTCTTCCCATTGGGAAGATTTCCAGTAGAATAACGCGTTTACATGCGGCCGCCGGAAGGTGGACCGCTCTGCGGTGCGCGGGTGTTTCCACGCACGGCATACAGCGCGAACGAGGAAATCTGGATCCATGGTGACGATTCGTCTTACCCGGGGCGGCGCGAAGAAGCGGCCCTTCTACCACGTGGTGGTGACCGACAGCCGCAACCGGCGCGATGGCCGCTACATCGAGCGGCTTGGCTTCTTCAACCCGATTGCGACCGGCAAGGAAGAGAAGCTGAAGCTCGATATCGAGCGCGTGAACCATTGGCTGGGCCAGGGCGCGCAGCCCTCCGAGCGGGTTGCTCACCTGATCAAGCAGTTCGAGAAGCAGGCCGCCTGAGGCGTGTCGGTGCGCGCGGCGACGCGCGCCGGAGGCATGGGATCATGACCGATCAGCGGCGAGTGGTCCTCGGCAAGGTTGGCGGGCTCTACGGGGTCCGTGGCTGGGTCAAGCTCTGGTCCTTCACCGACCCGGTGGAGAACCTGCTTGACTACCGGGAGCTCGAGCTGGGCCGCGAAGGCGACTGGCGCCCCGCGCGGCTGGTCGAAGGGCGTCGGCAGGGCCAGGCGCTCGTGGCGCGCTTCGATGACTGTGCCGACCGCGACCAGGCCGCCTTGCTGGTCGGGGCCGAAGTGTCCGTGATGCGCGATCGGCTGCCGGAACCGGGCGCCGGGGAGTATTACTGGGCCGACCTGGTCGGGCTCGCGGTCGTGACGACCGGCGGTGTCGAGCTGGGCCGGGTCGAGAGCATGATGGCCACCGGCGCGAACGACGTCATGGTGGTCAAGGGCGACCGGGAGCGGCTGGTGCCGTTCCTGCCGGGACAGTATGTGAACGAGGTGGACCTGGCCGGCGGACGGATCGTCGTCGACTGGGACCCGGAATTCTGAGGTCGGCGTCATGCGCTTCGAGGTAGTGACGCTGTTCCCGGAGATGGTCGACCTGGTTGGCCGCTTCGGGGTGGTGGGGCGGGCGCAGGAGCACGGGCTGCTGCGGCTGGGGACGACGGACCCGCGCGAGTTCGCGTCGGATCCGCACCGGACCGTGGATGACCGGCCCTACGGCGGCGGACCGGGGATGGTGATGAAGGTCGAGCCGCTGCGCAGCGCGATCCGCGCCGCCAGGGCGAGGCTCCCGGCGGGTAGCCGGACGGTGTTCCTGTCGCCGCAGGGCCGGGTTTTCACCCAGGCCGTGGCGCGTGAATACCGCGGGTTACCGGGACTGCTGCTCGTGGCAGGACGGTACGAGGGGATGGACGAGCGCTTGATCCGCATGGAGGCGGACGAGACACTGACGGTCGGCGACTACGTGCTGAGCGGGGGCGAACTCCCCGCGATGGTGGTCATCGACGCGGTGGCGAGGCTGGTGCCGGGCGTGCTCGGCGACGAGAACTCCGCGCTGGAGGACTCGTTCAGCGACGGACTGCTGGATTGCCCGCACTACACCCGGCCGGAAGAGGTCGAGGGGCTGCGGGTGCCACCGGTATTGTTGTCGGGTGATCACGAGGCTATCCGGCGCTGGCGGCTCAAGCAGTCGCTGGGAATGACATGGACGATGCGGCCGGACCTCCTGGCCGGACGCGAGTTCTCCGCCGAGGAGCGGAGGCTGCTGGACGAATACATCGCCGAGCGGGCAACCGACGGCGCGGCTTGAACGACGAAGTCTTGGGCGCGGGTGATCGATATGAGCAACATCATCGAACAGTTGGATAAAGAGCAGATGCAGCGGGAAGTCCCTGACTTTTCGCCCGGCGACACGGTCGTCGTGCAGGTCAAGGTCAAGGAAGGCAACCGTGAGCGCCTGCAGGCCTTCGAGGGCGTCGTCATCGCGCGACGCAACCGGGGGCTGAACTCCGCGTTCACGGTGCGGAAGATTTCGCACGGCGAAGGTGTGGAGCGGGTGTTCCAGACCTACAGCCCGGCCATCGCGAACATCCAGGTGAAGCGCCGCGGCGACGTGCGTCGCGCGAAGCTGTATTACCTGCGTGACCTGACCGGCAAGGCCGCCCGGATCAAGGAAAAGGTCTGATCCTTGCTGGGACGAAGCCTCAGGGGCTTCTTCCGCTATAGCTGGCTGGCCCTGGACGGGCTGCGTCGGACGGTGCACCTGTTCCTGATGCTGATCGTGCTCGGCCTGGTGCTGGCCGCAATCGCGTCCCGGCCTGCCGCGCTGCCCGGCAGGTTCGTCCTTGTGGTCAGCCCGGAGGGCGTGCTCGTCGAGCAGTACTCGGGCGACCCGGTCGGCCGGGCCTTCGACGCCAGTCGCGGCCTGGCGCGCTCCGAGACGCTGGTCAGCGATCTCGTAGAGGCGATTGACGAAGCGGGCGGCGACAAGCGGGTCAGGGCGATCCACCTCCAGCTGGACGATTTCGCCGGCGGCAGCATCGACAAGCTCGGCAGGCTCGCGGCGGCGCTCGAGCGTTTCAGGGAGGCCGGCAAGCCGGTCATCGCCACCGCCGGCGGGCTCGGGGAACCGCAGTACTACCTCGCCGCCCATGCGGACGAGCTCTACATCGATCCGCTCGGCGGCATCATGTTCCAGGGCTTCGGTTTCTACCGCAATTACTTCAAGACCGCCCTCGAGAAGCTTTCGCTCGACTGGTACGTCTTCAGCGCCGGGGAGGCCAAGAGTTACGGTGACGTCTACACGCGGGACAGCATGTCGGCGGCGGAGAGGGAGAATCTCCGTCCCATCGTCGCAGGCCTGTGGGCCACCTGGCGGGCGGACGTCGCGAGTGCACGCGGCGTGGATCCCGACCTGCTGGATGACTATGCCAATCGCTTCCTGCCGCGGCTGCGGGCCGCCGGCGGAGACACCGCCAGGGTCGCGCTGGACGCAGGACTGGTCGATGGCCTGCGCTCCAGCACTGAAATCGAGGCGCGCCTCGTCGAGACCGGCGGGCACGACGCCTCCGGCGACTACCTCGGCGTACACGTGGATGACTACCTCGCCTCGCTGCACGCGACGCTGCGGCTGAGCGCAGTGGACGGCAGCGGGCAGCCGGCGATCGGGCTGATCGTCGCACGCGGCGACATCATGCCGGGAGACCAGCCGCCCGGGGTGATCGGCGACGAGACGCTGCGGGACCTGTTGCGGGAGGCGCGGGACGACGACGATATACGCGCCCTGGTGCTGCGCATCGACAGCGGCGGCGGCAGCCAGTTCGCCTCCGAAGCGATCATGCGAGAGCTCGAACTCGTCCGCGAGGCCGGCAAGCCGGTCGTCGTCTCGATGGGCAGCGTCGCGGCCTCCGGCGGCTATATGATGTCGCTGGCGGCCGACGAGGTCTGGGCCCACCCGACGACGGTCACCGGGTCGATCGGCGCCGTGGCGATGGTGCCCAACTTCGGTCGGCTGCTCGGGCGCTGGGGCGTCTATGTCGACGGGGTTGGAACGCATCGCTTCAGCGGCGATTTCAGGCTGGACCGCGCCTTCAGCGAGGACGCCATGGAGATCGTCAACACCATGGTCGAGGGCGCCTACGACCGGTTCCTGGGCCAGGTCGCTGCCGCCCGGGGACTGTCCGCGGAAGAAGTCCGCAAGGTCGCGGAGGGCCGGGTCTGGCTCGGTGAGACGGCGCTCGCGGCGGGCCTGGTGGATCGCATCGGGACCCTCGACGACGCCTTGTCGGCTGCAGCCGGGCGGGCCGGCCTGGGGGAAGAGTTCGAAGTCGTGCGGATCGAGCCGCCGCTTGGCTTTCGCGAACGACTCATGATCAGCATGCTGTCGGTCGGGGCGCGGATCGGATTCACTGCATGGCCGCGCTCATGGGTGGAGCGCCTGCCGGTCGAGCTCCGCACCCTGGTCGAGGAGATCGATCGGCTGGACGGCTTCGCGGACCCGCGCGGTATCTATTACCACTGCTTCTGCGAGACCTGAGCGCACCAGGTGCTCCGTCTATATTGTGCGCCGATCAGGCCGCGGACTCGTCCTGCCAGTCGAGGATCACCTTGCCGGACTGGCCGGAGCCCATCGTGCGGAAGCCCTCGAGGTAGTCGGCGGCGCCGAAGCGATGCGTGATCACCGGGCTGATGTCGAGCCCGCTCTGCAGCATGCTTGCCATCTTGTACCAGGTCTCGAACATCTCGCGGCCGTAGATACCCTTGATCGTCAGTCCCTTGAAAATCACCTGGTTCCAGTCGATGGCGGTTTCCTCCGGCGGGATGCCGAGCAGCGCGATGCCTCCGCCGTGGTGCATGGTGCGCAGCATGTCGCGGAAGGCCTGCGGGTTGCCGGACATCTCGAGGCCGACGTCGAAGCCTTCCTGCATGTCGAGTTCGTGCATGACGTCGTCCAGCTTTTGTCGTTGCACATTGACGGTGCGCGTCGCGCCCATCCTGGCGGCGAGCCCAAGCCGGTAGTCGTTGACATCGGTGATCACGACGTGGCGCGCGCCGACGTGCCTGGCGATCGCCGTTGCCATGATGCCGATCGGCCCGGCGCCGGTGATCAGCACGTCTTCGCCCACGAGGTCGAAGTACAGCGCCGTGTGCACGGCGTTGCCGAGCGGATCGAGGATGGAGGCGATCTCGTCGCTGATGGCGTCGGGGAGCTTGAAGACGTTGCTCGCCGGGATGCACAGGTATTCCGCGAAGCAGCCCTGGCGGTTGACGCCCACGCCCACCGTGTTGCGGCACAGGTGACGACGCCCGGCACGGCAATTGCGGCAGTGGCCGCAGGTGAGGTGACCCTCGCCCGAGACGCGATCGCCCGGCACGATGCCCTGCACCTCGCTGCCGATGGCCTCGACCTGGCCGACGAACTCGTGGCCCACGGCCATGGGCACCGGGATAGTCTTCGCGGCCCACTCGTCCCAGTTATAGATATGCATGTCCGTGCCGCAGATCGCCGTCTTGCGGACCCGGATCAGGACATCGTTCGGCCCCGGCTCCGGGCGGCGGATATCCTGCATCCAGATGCCCGGTTCAGCCCTGGCCTTTACGAGTGCACGCATGTTGGACTCCGAATCTGGCTGTGGTGGGTGTGACCGGGGTTCGCTCGCAGCGCGTCAGCGGATGACATCCAGTTCCCGGCCGACTTTCTCGAACGCGGCGACGGCGCGCTCGAGGTGATGCGTGGTGAGCCCGGCGGACATCTGGGTCCGGATCCGCGCCTCGCCGTGCGGCACGACCGGGTAAGAGAACCCTACGACATAGACGCCTTCCTCGAGCAGGCGGTCGGCCATCGCGGTGGCGAGCCGGGCGTCGCCCAGCATGACCGGGATGATCGGGTGCGCGCCCGGCTTCAGCGCGAAGCCCAGCGCGGTCATGCGCTCGCGGAAGAAATGCGTGTTGTCCCACAGCTGCCGGCGCAGCTCCGCGCCCGATTCCAGCAGGTCAAGCACGCGGATAGACGTGGCGGCGATGACCGGCGCGACCGTGTTGGAAAACAGGTAGGGACGGGACCGCTGCCGCAGCCACTCGACGATCGGTCCGCGCGCGGCGACAAATCCGCCCGACGCGCCGCCGAGCGCCTTGCCCAGCGTCCCGGTGATGATGTCGACCCGGCCGAGCACGCCGTGCCGCTCGTGCGTGCCGCGTCCCGTGGCGCCGAGGAAGCCCGTCGCGTGGCAGTCGTCGATCATCACCATCGCGTCGTAGCGGTCGGCCAGGTCGCAGATGCGGCCGAGGTCCGCAATCGTGCCGTCCATCGAGAACACGCCGTCAGTGGCGATCAGCCGCGTCCGCGCGCCCGAGGACTCGCGGAGCCTGGCTTCCAGGTCGTCCATGTCGTTGTGCCGGTAGCGCAGGCGCTGGGCCTTCGAGAGGCGGATCCCGTCGATGATCGAGGCGTGATTCAGCTGGTCGCTGATGACCGCGTCTTCCGCGTCCAGGATCGTCTCGAACAGCCCGCCGTTGGCATCGAAGCAGGACGGGTAGAGGATCGTGTCTTCCATGCCCAGGAAGGCGCTGATGCGGCGCTCCAGTTCCTTGTGCGGAGTCTGCGTACCGCAGATGAAACGCACCGAGGCCATGCCGTAGCCATAACGGTCCAGCGCCTCGTGCGCGGCCGCGATCAGCTCGGGGTGGTTGGCCAGGCCGAGATAGTTGTTGGCGCAGAGATTGATGACTTCGCGCCCCCCCTGCATGCTGATGGCCGCCTGTTGCGGGGAATCGATGACGCGCTCGGACTTGTACAGCCCCTGTTCCTTCAGGGCAGCAAGGTCCGAGGCGAGGCGGTCGAGGAGGGCGGGCTTCATCATGCGTTCCTGGTAAAGCGAAGCGCGAATTATAGCAACGGCGGACGCTGCAACCCGAGCGTGCTGCGCTAAACTGCGCACATGGAACTGGAGGACCTCCGGCTGGACCGCTGGCTGTGGGCGGCGCGCTTCTTCAAGACGCGCAGCTTGGCCCAGCAGGCAATTGCCGGCGGGCACGTGCATCTCAACGGCCAACGGGTCAAGGCCGCACGCTCTGTGCGGCCCGGAGACCAGCTCGAGATCACCCGGGGCGAGGAGCGGTTCGAGGTGCGCGTCGTTGCCCTGGCCGCCCGGCGTGGCCCCGCCGCCGTCGCCAGCACTCTCTACGAAGAGACCGAGGAGAGCGTGGCGGCGCGCGCGGCGGCGCAGCAAATGCAGCGCGACCTGGCCGGCAGCCGGCCACCGGCGTCACGCCCTGACAAGCGCGACCGCCGTCGCCTGATCTCCTTCACGAAGAGTTTTGACAGTTGAATCAACCGCACAGGGAGACTCGATCTTGGACGCCACAGAACGCACGCCGGACAGTCTGCCCGGCCCGGGGAACAAGTTCATTTTTCCGGGTGGCCAGGCGCCGGCCTCGCGGGTCTCGGAAGTCATCAACCCCGGCTACCTCGCGGACGAGGCGCCGCTGGTGCGCGAGCTGGCGGACCGGGCCCGCGTAGATGCCGACGCGGCGGCGCGGATTCGCGAGACCGCGATGCGGCTGGTCGAATCGGTGCGCAAGAACCGGACGCGCGTCAGCGGACTCGATGCGTTCCTGCAGCAATACGATCTGTCGAGCCAGGAGGGCGTCGTGCTCATGTGTCTCGCCGAAGCCCTGCTGCGCGTGCCGGACAAGGACACGGCTGACCGGCTGATCGCGGACAAGCTGTCATCGGCCGACTGGCGCAGCCATCTCGGCACCAGCGACTCGATGTTCGTCAACGCCTCGACCTGGGGCCTGATGCTGACCGGCCGGGTCATTCGCCCGGCGCACCGGGACATCGAGCAGCCCACGAAGTTCATGCAGCGGCTGGTCAGTCGCCTCGGCGAGCCCGTCGTGCGCGGCGCGATGCGCCAGGCGATGCGCATCATGGGTCACCAGTTCGTGATGGGACGGACCATCGGCGATGCCTTGAAGCGCGCCTCGAGCGGCGAGGGTGCGGCCTACCGCTTCTCGTTCGACATGCTCGGCGAGGCGGCGCTGACCGCGGCCGACAGCCAGCGTTATCTCGAGGCCTACCATGCAGGAATCGGCGCGATCGCAGCCGCCGAGCGCCGGCCGGAATCGATCTTCGCGGCCGACAGCATCTCGGTGAAGCTCTCCGCCTTGTTCCCGCGTTACGAGTTCACCAAGCGCGACCGCGTGCTCAAGGAGTTGACGCCCCGCATCCTCGAGCTCGCCGTCGCAGCCCGCAAGTCAGGGGTCGGCCTCACAGTGGACGCGGAGGAGGCCGACCGCCTGCAGATCTCTCTGGAGCTGTTCGAGCGCGTGTTTCGCGACGAGGCGCTGGTGGGCTGGGACGGCTTCGGCCTCGCGGTGCAGTCCTACCTCAAGCGCGGGCTCGAGGCCTGCCGCTGGATCATCGCGCTGGCGGAGGAGACCGGCCACTGCATCCCTGTGCGCCTCGTCAAGGGCGCCTACTGGGACGCCGAGATCAAGCGGGCCCAGGAGAACGGGCTGAGCAGTTACCCGGTGTTCACGCGCAAGGTGAATAGCGACGTCTCGTTCCTGGCCTGTGCCCGCGAACTGCTTGCCGCCCACGGGCGGGTGTACCCGCAGTTCGCGACACACAATGCCCACAGCGTCGCGAGCATCATTCAATTCGCGGGCGACAACCGCCAGTTCGAATTCCAGCGCCTGCACGGCATGGGCGAGGAGCTGTACACGGAAGTCATCGGCGAACGGCATTTCAACCTGCCCTGCCGGGTGTATGCGCCGGTGGGGAACCACGAGGACCTGTTGCCCTACCTCGTCCGGCGCCTGCTCGAGAACGGCTCGAACACCTCTTTCGTGAACCGGATCGTCGACGAGGATGCGCCGATCGAGGCCATCGTGGCGGACCCGGTGGCCATCGTGGACGGCCTGGAGTGCATCCCGCATCCACGCATTCCTGCACCCGCCGCGCTGTTCGGCGCCGGGCGCGTCAACTCCCGGGGCGTGAACATGGCGGACCCGGGCGAGCTGGCTCCGCTCGCCGTCGCGATGCGCGACGCGCTGGCGGAGCCCCGGCGCGCGCGCCCCGTCGTGGGCGGGCGCGATGCGCGCGGCGAGTCGCACCCGGTGCTCGACCCGGCAGACCATCGCCGCGTACTGGGTGAGGCGGAATGGGCCTCTCCCGAACTGGCCCTGCGCGCGCTGGAGATTGCCGCGGATGCCCAGCCGCGCTGGGACGCCGCCGGGGCGGAGTCCCGCGCCCGGCTGCTGGAGCGGACCGCAGACCTGTTCGAGGAGCACACGGCCGAACTGTTGGCGCTGTGCGTCCGGGAAGGCGGCCGCACGCTGCCGGACTCCGTCTCCGAGCTCCGCGAGGCCGTTGATTTCCTGCGCTATTACGCGGCGCAGGCGCGCAGCGAGTTTGCCGCGCCGCGCCGCCTGCCGGGACCCACGGGCGAGAGCAACGACCTGTCGTGGCAGGGCCGGGGCGTCTTCCTGTGCATCAGTCCATGGAACTTCCCGCTCGCCATTTTCGCCGGCCAGGTCGCGGCCGCGCTGGTTACCGGCAACACGGTGCTCGCGAAGCCCGCGGAGCAGACGCCGCTCGTCGCCGCCGCCGCGGTGCGGCTGTTCCACGAGGCGGGGGTGCCCGGTGAGGTGCTGCACCTGCTGCCCGGCAGCGGGCCCGAGCTCGGCGCGGTGCTGCTGCCTGATGCGCGGCTCGCAGGGGTCGCCTTCACCGGCTCGACCGAGGTGGCCCGGCTGATCAACCGGGCCCTTGCCGCGCGCGACAGCGCGATTGCCACGCTCATTGCCGAGACCGGCGGGCAGAACGCCATGCTGGTCGACAGCTCCGCCCTGCCCGAGCAGGTCGTGCTGGATACCGTGAAGTCGGCATTCAACAGCGCCGGCCAGCGCTGCTCGGCGCTGCGCGTGCTGTTCCTGCAGGAAGACATCGCGGAGCGCACGCTGCGCCTCCTGCAGGGCTTCATGGAGGAGCTGCAGGTCGGCGACCCCGCGCTGCTGTCCACCGATGTCGGACCGGTGATCGATCGCGAGGCGCTCGAGACGCTGGAGGCACACGCCGCCCGCATGGCACAGGAACGGCGCATCATCGCGCGCTGCGAGCTGCCGGCCGCGGCGGCGCACGGCACGTTCATGCCACCGATGGTCGTCGGGATCGATGGCATCGGCCAGCTCGAGCGGGAGGTCTTCGGGCCGATCCTGCATGTCGTGCGGTATGCCGCAAAGGATCTCGAGCGCGTCATCGACGACATCAACGCCACGGGTTACGCGCTGACGTTCGGGGTGCACAGCCGCATCGACGCGCGCGCGCGCGAAGTCTTCGCGAAGGTGCGGGCGGGCAACGTGTACGTGAACCGCAATATGGTCGGAGCAGTGGTCGGCGTACAGCCCTTCGGCGGCTCGGGGTTGTCCGGCACCGGACCCAAGGCGGGCGGCCCCGGCTACCTGCACCGGTTCACCACGGAGCGGACCCTCACCATCAACACCTCCGCGGTCGGCGGCAACGCCAGCCTGCTGTCACTCTCCGAGGGCTGAGGCCGCAGCCATCATGGCTATCAGCATTTTTGATCTCATCAAGGTTGGCGTTGGACCCTCGAGCTCCCACACCATGGGCCCGATGCTGGCCGCGCGGCAATTCCTGCTGGATGCGCGCGCTGCCGGCGTGTTCGAGCGGATCGAGCGTGTCGGCGTGCAGCTCTACGGCTCGCTGGCGCTGACCGGCAAGGGGCACTGCACCGACCGCGCCATCCTCCTCGGCCTCGAGGGCGAGGTGCCGAGGACGATCGAACCGGGGACCGTGGAGGCGCGCCTCGAGCGCATCCGCGGCGCCGGGCGGCTGAAGCTGCTTGGCGAGCGCGAGATCGCGTTCGACGAGCCCATGGACCTGTTGTTCCACAAGAACCAGATCCTGCCGCGCCATGCCAACGGCATGGGTTTCAAGGCATTCGACGGCGCCGGCGAGCGCCTCGCGAGCGAGCGGTTTTATTCGATCGGCGGCGGCTTCATCGTGCGTGGCGACGAGCCGGACGGCCAGTCCACTGCGTCGGTCGACGTGCCGTTCCCGTTCGACAACGCAGTCGAGCTGCTCGAGCAATGCCGCCGCCACGGGATGCGAATTCACGAGCTGGTGCTGGCGAACGAGGCGGCATGGCGTCCCGCGGAAGGGACCCGCGCCCACCTGCTCGAGCTCTGGCAGGTCATGAAGGAGTGCGTGCGGAACGGTTTCGCTGCCGAAGGCGCGTTGCCAGGCGTGCTCAAGGTGCCGCGGCGCGCGCCACGGCTTTATCGCGAGTTGTGCGGCGAAGGCGAGGCCGGCGACTTCATGGACTGGGTCAACGCCTATGCGCTGGCCGTCAACGAGGAGAACGCGGCGGGCGGGCGCATCGTCACCGCTCCGACCAACGGCGCGGCAGGCATCATCCCCGCGGTGCTCCACTACTACCGGAGATTCGTGAGCAGGGCGGACGAGGACGGCATCATCCGCTTCCTGCTGACCGCCGGGGCGATCGCAATTCTTTACAAGAAGAATGCCTCGATCTCCGGGGCGGAAATGGGCTGCCAGGGCGAGGTCGGTGTGGCGTGCTCGATGGCGGCGGGCGGACTGGTCGCGGCCATGGGCGGCAGCAACGCCCAGGTCGAGAATGCTGCTGAGATCGGCATGGAACACAACCTTGGTCTCACCTGCGATCCCATCGCCGGGCTGGTGCAGATCCCCTGCATCGAGCGCAACGCCATGGGCGCGGTCAAGGCCATCAACGCGGCCCGCATGGCATTCCGGGGCGACGGCAGCCACAAGGTGAGCCTCGACCAGGTGATCGCCACCATGCGCCAGACCGGGCTGGACATGTGCACGAGCTACAAGGAAACCTCGGAGGGCGGCCTGGCGGTGAACGTCCCCGAGTGCTGACGGGCCGCGGCGGCACGCCAAGGTGCGTCAGTCGAGCGGCTTGCCCCACTGCCCGTCGAAGAACAGCTCGCCGAACGGCTGGCGAGCGCGCGGCGCTGCTTCCGCGGCCTGGTGCTTTTCGGACAGGACGGATGGATCGCCGGGGTGGCCGATGGCGATCATCGCCATCGGCGTGAAGTGCTCCGGGACGGCGAAGTTGGCGGCAAGCTGGTCCTTGTCGAAGCCGCCCATCTGGTGGACGACCAGGCCGAGCGCCGCGCCCTGCAGGCACAGGTTCTCCGCGGATGCGCCGGTATCGTACTGGCCCCAGCGGTTCGGCTTGCCGTTGCGGAACCGGGCATCCGCGAAGGAGGCCAGTAGGACCGGCGCATTCCTGACCCAGTACTGGTTCCCGGGGGCGAGGCAGTCCCAGGCACGCTGCCAGCCGGCGGGGTTCTCGAAACGGTCCCAGGCGAGGTAGCGCCAGGGCTCGTCGCCGCTGCAGGACGGCGCCCAGCGGGCTGCTTCGAGCAGGACCAGCACATGGTCGCGCGCGACGCGACGCTGCGGGTCGATTGCGCGCGAACTCCAGCGTCGCGCGAGCAGGTCGTCGATCGGCAGGGCTGTCCGGGCGAGCTTGGTGTCTGGCATGTGGGCACCTCCTGGCGGCGTTGGCGAAGGCTGGTCGTGCAGGCATATTAACCGGACCCCGCCAGCCTGTTGTGACGCAGACGCATTTGACGGGTCAGTGCCGCGGGCGGTATCGTGGTGCAATGCACAATGTATCGCCTTTCGAGCCTGGGTTTTCCGGACGTACCCGCGGCCGGATGCAGTCCCCCGGGGAGGAGCTCGCCAACAGTATCAGCCACGGCGCAGGTTTCTTCGCCGCCGCGGTCGGAACGCCGTTCCTGCTGGCGGAGGTGGCTCGCGTCGGCGGTCTTGCCGATCTCATCGGCACCGTCGTATTTGCCGCGACGGTCATGCTCACCTACCTGACCTCGACCATCTACCACGCGGTGCCCTGGCCGCGTGCCAAGAGCATCTTGCGGGCCGTCGATCACAGCTCCATCTTCCTTTTGATTGCCGGGACGTACACGCCGTTCACACTCGGCGTCCTGCGCGGCGGTTGGGGCTGGACGCTGTTCGGCCTGGTCTGGACGATCGCGATGGGCGGCGTCGTCATGAAGGCTTTCGGTGGCGTGCGCTTCAAGAAGTTCTCGGTGGCGCTTTACCTGCTGATGGGCTGGTTGATCGTCATCGCGATCGAGCCGTTGCTGGAGCAGATGCCGCCGGCGGGGCTTGGCTGGCTGGTTGCCGGCGGGCTCGCCTACACCGGCGGCGTGGTGTTCTACGCGCTCGACCGATATCGGTACTGCCATTTCATCTGGCACCTGTTCGTCCTGGCCGGCACCGCCTGCCACTTCGTCGCAGTGATGGGTTACGCAGCGCCCCGCTAGCGGCGGCCCGCCAAGTGTGAACAGGCCCTAGTCAGTATCTCTGCTGATGCCGGCCGTCCGGTGGCGGGCCTATGCTCTGGAGGACCTTCACCCATGGATTGGGCGGGAGATCCGTCCTGATGTCCGAGTTGAGTACAGGCAGGGAGGGTTACGCATCCTCCCATGGTCACAAGACCCGCTTCCGGGTCGTCGGCCAACGCCGCGCGCGCCTGCCACTGCTGTGTATTCACGGCGGTCCGGGGATGACCCACGAGTACCTGCATCCGCTCGACGAAATGGCGACCACCGGGCGGCAGGTCGTGTTCTATGACCAGCTGGGATGTGGTGGCTCCGATCGTCTCAAGGCGGACGAGGCATGGTCGCTCGAGCTGTTCATGGATGAAATCGGGGCGGTGCGAGCGGCGACCGGGCTGGAGCGCTGCCATCTTCTTGGCCATGGCTGGGGCGGGATGCTGGCGCTGGAATATGCGCTCGGACATCCGGCCGGATTGGAAAGCCTTGTGCTCTCCAGCGCAGCCGCCAGCGTGCCGCAGTGGCGGGAGGAGAGTGCGCGCCTGGTCGACGGACTGCCCGCCGAGATCAGGGCGAGCCTGCGGGCGCATGCGCGGGCCGGGACCATGGCCGAGGCCGGCTACCAGCGTGCCGCCGACGCGTTTTTCCGGCGCCACCTGTGTCGCATGAGCCCTTGGCCCGACTGCCTCGAGCGCAGCATGGCGAGCGCACGCGCGGCCCCGGCGGCCCGCCTGGCGCTGCTCGGCGCCAGCGAGCTCGAGCCGGGCGGACGGCTCGCTGAGTGGGACGTGATCACGAGGCTCGGCGAGATCGAGTGCCCGACACTGGTGGTCTCCGGTCGCTATGACCTCACGACCCCGCCGATCGCCGCCGCGCTCTACCAAGGCATCCCCGGTTCCGAGTGGGTGGTATTCGAGCACAGCGCGAATGTGCCGCATCTCGAGGAGCCGCAGCGCTACCTCGAGGTGCTGGACGGATTTCTCGGCCGGGTTGAGGGCGGCGCACGGGCGCGGGCTTGAGCGAGGCGGGTCAGGCAGGCTGTTTCTTGGGATAGTCGAACCAGTCGAACCGCGCCTCGGCGGGATCGATGCCGGCCCAGTCCGGTCGATCGAAGGTGGTGCACAGCATCCCCGCGGTCGGCATGTTGTCGAGCCTGATGTCGTCGAGCACGTTGGCCAGTTCGGTGAACCCGGGGTTGTGGCCGACGACCATGAGCGTGCGCACCGACGCCGGCGCCCGGCGCACAACGGCCAGGATCGTGTCCGGGCCGGCGAGGTAGAGCTCTGGCGCCTCTACGATCAGGTCTTCGCGATAGCCGAGCTCGCGCGCGACGGCGCGCGCCGTGGTGAGGGCCCGGGTGGCCGTGCTGGTGACGATCAGGTCGGGGCAGTGCTTGCGGCGCGCGAGCCGGCGGCCCATTTCGGGCACATTACGAAGCCCGCGCGGCGCCAGTGGCCGGTGAAAATCGTCGAGCCCGGGATCGTCCCAGCTGGATTTGCCGTGTCTGAGCAGGAGCAGGCGCAGCATGCCTCAGTCCGGAAGCTCGACCTCTACGCGACCGTTGCTGACCCGGACGGGAAAAGTCTGGACTGCCGCGTAGGCCGGTGGCGTCAACGCCCGGCCGGTGCGGAGGCAGAAGCGCGCCCCGTGGCGCGGACAGACGACCTGGTCGCCCACGACCGGCCCGCCCGCGAGTTCCGCGCCGTCGTGCGTGCACACGTCCTCGATGGCGTAGAGCGTGCCGTCCACGTTGAACACCGCTGCTGTCAGGTCGTCGGTCTCGAGCAGCGCAAAACCGCCCGGCTCGATATCGTCCTCGGCCGTCACATCGTGCCATTTAGCCATCAGAACATCCCCGTTTGCAGTCGCGCCGCTTCCGACATCATGTCGCGGTTCCAGGGTGGATCAAAGGTGAGCTCGACGCGAGCCTCGCGGATCGTCGGAATGATCTCGAGCTTGTCCTTGACGTCCATGACGAGCACGTCGCCCATGCCGCAGCCGGGCGCCGTCAGCGTCATCGTGACCTCGACGTCACGCTCGCCGCCCTCGGCGGACTTGAGCTTGCACTCGTAGATCAGGCCAAGGTCGACGATGTTGATCGGGATCTCCGGGTCGAAGCAGGTCCGCAGCTGCTCCCAGACGAGGTCCTCGACGTCTTCGTCACCGGCGTCCGGCGGCAGCTCGGGCCGCGCCACGGGTTGCTTGCCGAGCGCATCAGCATCCTCCCCGGCGATCCGGAAGAGGTTGCCGTCCAGGTAGACGGTGAAACTGCCGCCGAGTGCCTGCGTGATCAGGCCGCGCGCGCCCTTGCGGAGGATAACCTGGTCGCCTGCGGGGACGATGATGGCCGTGCAGTCTCTGGCGAGGGTCACGGGTTCGCTGTCTTGTCCGTACATGGCTGCCTTCTACTCGGTACTGACTGTGCCGCCCTCGGCGAGGGCGGAGTGCATGGTATGCCAGCAGAGGCTGGCACACTTGACGCGGCTGGGGTACTCGCGGACGCCGGCCAGGGCGGCCAGCTTGCCGATGGCCGCGATGTCGGCTTCCTCGCGCCCCGTGAGCATACCGTGGATGCGTTCGAACAGCGCCTCGGCTTCCACACGCGTCCGCCCGCGCAGCGCGTCGGTCATCAGCGAGGCCGAGGCGACGGAGATCGCGCAGCCGGAACCCTCGAACGAGACATCCTCGATGCGATCGTCGGCGCCCACGCGCAGGTATACCTGCAACTTGTCGCCGCACAACGGGTTCAGGCCCTCGGCATGCTGGCACGGTGGCGGAATCTTGCGGAAATTCCTTGGATTGCGGTTGTGATCGATGATCACGTCACGGTAGAGGTCGGCCAGATTCATCAGGCGAAGACCTCGCGCGCCTGGCGCAACGCGACCACGAGGCGGTCCGCCTCCGCGGGGGTGTTGTAGAAGGCGAAGGAGGCGCGCGCCGTCGCGGGCACCCCGTAGTAGTCCATGATCGGCATTGTGCAATGGTGCCCGGTGCGGATCGCGACGCCGGCGTGATCCACGATCGTGCCGATGTCATGCGGGTGGACCCCTTCGAGGGTGAACGAGATCACCGCGACCTTCTCCGGTGCCGTACCGATGATCCTGAGGCCCTCGATCGCGGTCAGGGCGTCGGTCGCATATAGCAGCAGCTCGTGTTCCCAGGCCGAGGCGCGCTCGAAATCGAGCCTGTCCAGGTAATCGATCGCCGCCCCGAGGCCGATCGCGCCCGCGATGTGCGGGGTGCCGGCCTCGAACTTGTAGGGCAGATCGTTGTAAGTGGTTTTCTCGAAGCTCACGGAACGGATCATGTCGCCGCCGCCCTGCCACGGGGGCATGGCCTCGAGTAGCTCCGCGCGGCCCCAGAGCACGCCGATCCCCGTGGGGGCGAACAGCTTGTGGCCGGAGAACGCGTAGAAGTCGCAGCCGAGCGCCTGCATGTCCACACGCATGTGCGGGACGCCCTGCGCGCCGTCGAGCAGCACCAGCGCGCCAAAGGACTTCGCCAGCGCCACGAGTTCCGCCACCGGATGGATGGTGCCCAGCGCGTTCGAGACATGGCCGAAGGCGAGCATGCGGGTGCGCGGGCCGATGATGCCGCGCGCCGCGTCGAGGTCGATCTCCCCTGAGGGCGTCATCGGGATGACTCTCAACCGCGCCCCCGTCTGCTCGCAGGCCATCTGCCAGGGCACGATGTTGGCGTGGTGTTCGAGGTGCGTGATCACGACCTCGTCGCTCGGATCGAGATTCTTTCGGCCCCAGCTCTGGGCCACGAGGTTGATGGCCTCGGTCGTGCCGCGCGTGAAAATTACTTCGCGGGTGGACGCCGCGTTGATGAAGCGACGCACCTTCTCGCGGGCGCCCTCGAACGCCTCTGTGGCGCGCTGGCTGAGCACGTGCACGCCGCGGTGCACGTTGGCGTGGTCGCGGCGGTAGTACTCCGCCACCGCATCGATCACCTGCGCCGGGCGCTGCGCGGAAGCCGCACTGTCCAGGTAGGTCAGCGGCTGGCCGTGCACTTGCTGGTGCAGGATCGGGAAATCCTTGCGCACGGCCTCGACGTCGAAGGCCGGCGCGCTCGGCATGGTCCTCAGGGTCGCTTCGCTCATGTGAACTCCCGGATCCGGTCGGCATCGGGCAGGCGGCCGACTACGAGCTGCTCGGCGTGGCGACGCAGCGGGTTGAGCGCCATGCGGGCGAGGACTGTGTCGGCAAACGCGAAGGTCAGGAGCGTTTTCGCCGTGTCCTCGTCGATGCCGCGCGAGCGCAGGTAGAACAGCGCGGCGGTGTCGAGCTGGCCGGTCGTGGCGCCGTGCGCGCACTTCACGTCGTCGGCATAGATTTCCAGCTCCGGCTTCGTATCGACCTCGGCCTCCGGCGACAACAGCAGGTTGGCATTGGACTGCCGCGCGTCCGTGCCCGCCGCGCCGGGGTGCACGACAGCCTTGCCGTTGAACACTGCGCGGCTCTTGCCGGCGAGTACGCCGCGGTAGAGCTCGTCGCTGGTGGCGCGCGGCACGGCGTGATCCACGCGCGTGTGGCTGTCGGCATGCTGGCGGTCGCGCACCACGTACAGTCCGTTCATTTCGACCCGGGCGCCCGGACCGGCGAGTTCGACGTCGACGTCAAGGCGGGCAATGCGCCCGCCGACCGAGAGATTGTGGCTCACGAGGCTCGCATCACGCTCCAGCCTTGCCGCCAGCACGCCGAGATGGAAGGCCTCGCCCGAGGCTTCCTGGAGCCGGTAATGCTCGATTTTCGCGCCGGGGCCCAGGGCCGCTTCCGTGACGGCCAGGCTCAACGATTCGCCAGGCGCTCTCGCGTAATGCTCGATGATCGTAGCGCGGCTGTTCGCGCCGGCGCGAATCAGCACGCGCGGGCAGGCCAGCGCGGGCTCGTTGCCGCCGGCCAGGAATACCAGCCTGAGCGGCGCTTCCAGCACACAATCGTCGCCGAGGTCGATCAGCACGCCGTCGGCGAACAACGCGGTCGCGAGCGCCGCAAAGCGATGACGCGCCGGCTGCGCAATCTTGCCGAGCAGTTCCCGGCACGCCTGATGGCCGTCGGCGAGCGCGCGGGCCAGCGGCAGGACCGTCGTCGCGCCGGGCAGCCCGCGGCTCTCGACCAGGCGGCCATTGACGAACACCAGCGCGGGGCAGTCCAGCCCGGAGATTTCAGGAATATCGAGCGCCGGCGCCGCGTCGAACGCAAAACTGCGCCGCGTGACCAGCTTCAGGTCGGTGTACTTCCAGTCCTCGTCCCGCCGGGTGGGAAAACCCGCCGCAGAGAACATCTCCAGCCCGTCGCGACGACGCTCCGCCAGCCAGGCCGGGCCAGCCGCCGCAGCGGCCGCCGCCTCGATCCAGCCAGGGAGGGTCGGCACCGGGGCCGCGCGTTGGGCGATCGCGCTGCTCATGCCGCGTCGGCTCCTTCCCGCAGCCAGTCGTAGCCGCGTTCCTCGAGCTCGAGGGCCAGTTCCCGGCCACCGGTGCGGACGATCCGGCCACCCGACAGCACGTGCACGAAGTCCGGCACGATGTAATCGAGCAGGCGCTGGTAGTGGGTGACCACCACCATCGAGCGTTCCGGCGAGCGCAGGCTGTTGACGCCGTTGGCGACGACCTTGAGCGCGTCGATGTCGAGGCCGGAGTCAGTCTCGTCGAGCACCGCGAGCGCGGGCTCCAGGACCGCCATCTGCATGACTTCGTTGCGCTTTTTCTCGCCGCCCGAGAACCCTTCGTTGACGCCGCGATTCAGGAAGCTGTCGTCCATCTGCATCAGCTTCATGCGCTCCTTGACCAGGCCGAGAAACTCGAAGGCATCGAGCTCGCTCTCGCCGCGGTGCTTGCGTACGGCATTCAGGGCCGCCTTGAGCAGGTAGACGTTGTTCACGCCGGGGATCTCGACCGGGTACTGGAAGGCCAGGAATACGCCTTCGCGGGCACGCTCCTCGGGCTCCATTTCCAGTAGGTCGTGGCCGCGGTAAGTGACGCTACCGCCCGTGACCTCCAGGTCAGGACGGCCGGCCAGCACGCCGGCGAGGGTGCTCTTGCCCGAGCCGTTCGGGCCCATGATGGCGTGGACTTCGCCGGGGCCGATCTCGAGGTTCAATCCCTTGAGGATGTCACGGTCGCCCGCGCGGGCACTAAGGTTCTTGATGCTCAACATTCGACTCATTCCTGTAGGTTCAGCCGACCGCGCCTTCAAGGCTGACGCTCAGCAGGTTCTGTGCCTCGACTGCAAACTCCATCGGCAGCTCGCGGAACACGTCCTTGCAGAAGCCGTTGACGATCATGTTCACGGCGTCTTCTTCCGAAATGCCGCGCTGGCGGCAGTAGAACAGCTGGTCGTCGCTGATCTTCGACGTGGTCGCCTCGTGCTCCACCACCGCGCTCGGATTGCCGATTTCCATGTAGGGGAAGGTGTGTGCTCCGCAGTCGCTGCCCATCAGCAGCGAGTCGCACTGCGTGTGGTTGCGCGCGTTCTCGGCCGTGGGCAGGATCTTGACGAGACCCCGGTAAGCGTTCTGGCCGCGACCCGCCGAGATGCCCTTCGAGACGATGGTGCTGCGCGTGTTGCGCCCGATGTGAATCATTTTCGTGCCGGTGTCGGCCTGCTGGTAGTGATTCGTCAGCGCCACGGAGTAGAACTCGCCGACCGAGTTGTCGCCGCGCAGGATGCAGCTCGGGTACTTCCACGTAATGGCGGAGCCGGTCTCGACCTGCGTCCAGGAGATCTTCGCGTTCCGCCCGCGGCAGTCGCCGCGCTTGGTGACGAAGTTGTAGATGCCGCCGACGCCGTTCTCGTCCCCCGGGTACCAGTTCTGCACCGTGGAGTACTTGATCTCGGCGTCGTCGAGCGCGACCAGTTCGACGACCGCAGCGTGCAGCTGGTTCTCGTCGCGCATTGGCGCGGTGCAGCCCTCCAGGTAACTGACATGGCTGCCCTCGGTGGCGATGATCAGGGTGCGTTCGAACTGCCCCGTGTTGGCGGCGTTGATGCGGAAATAGGTCGACAATTCCATCGGGCAGCGCACGCCCGGGGGGATATAGACGAAGGACCCGTCGGTGAATACCGCGGAGTTCAGCGCCGCGAAGAAATTGTCGCCGGTCGGCACGACCGTGCCGAGGTACTGCTCGAGCAGCTCGGGATGTTCCCGCACGGCCTCGGAAAACGGGCAGAAGATGACGCCCGCCTCGTTGAGCTTCTTCTTGAAGGTGGTTGCTACCGAGACGCTGTCGAACACGGCATCGACCGCGACCCCGGCGAGGCGGGCGCGCTCGTGCAGAGGGATGCCGAGCTTGTCGTAGGTCTCGAGCAGCTTCGGGTCGACCTCGTCCAGGCTTTTCGGGCCGTCGGTCTTCTTCTTTGGCGCGGAGTAATAGGAGATCGCCTGGTAGTCGATCGGCGCGATGCGCACGTGGGCCCAGTCCGGTTCCGGCATGGTCAGCCAGTGCTCGTAGGCCTTGAGACGCCAGTTGAGCAGAAACTCGGGCTCTCCCTTCTTCATCGAGATGTGCCGGATCACCGACTCGTCCAGGCCAGGCGGTACGGTGTCGGACTCGATATCCGTGACGAAACCGTGCCGGTACTTGCGGGCTACGAGTTGTTCGACGTCCTGCTGTCCACTTGCCATTCTCTGCTTCCCCTCGCGGCTCAGCCGCGCTCCAGTCGTGCCATCTTGCCCGGCGACGACACCAGGTTTCTCAAGTCGACCCGTGGCCGGTGCCCGACCTGCATGCTCGCCAGCTCTGCGAGGCTGATTTCGTCCAGTGCATGGCGGATCGCAATATTGATCCGTTGCCAGGCGTTGCCGACCAGGCACAGGGCCTCAAGATCGCAACTCCCGTCCTCGATCGAGCACTCGGTCAGCGCCACGGGCCCCTCGAGCGCATCGATGACCTCGGCGGCCGTGATGTCCGCAGCGGGGCGCGACAGGACATAACCGCCCTGGGCGCCCCGATGCGAGGTCACGAGGCCCGCGCGCGTCAGCAGCTTGAGGACCTTGCTCACGGTGGCGCCGGGCAGGCCGGTCAGTTCGGCCACCTCGCTGGTGCTATGCGGCCTGTCCCCGGCGCTCGCCAGGTAGGCCAGCACCCCCGTCCCATAGTCGGTCAGACGGCTCATTTTCAGCATCGGCCTCTCCGGCGCGGTCGCCGCTCCAATCAATGGGGACCATTTTAGTCCTGATTCGTCCGCGGGCCAAGTGGAGCTACGAAAGTCGCCCTCCCGGCGGCGAGTCCGGCCGGTCGCGAGGAGACGGGCGGGGCGGAGCGAACCCGCGCGTGTGCTAGAATTTCATGTTCTCTGAGGGGCTCTGAGCGACCGCACTGGCCCCGGAGAGTACAAGGCAGGCGGAGGATGCGATGATGCTGGCTAAGACTGACGGCCCGCGGGAGGCGGCGCCCTGTGGGTGCCCGGGCGACGACAACATCATCGTCATCCGGGGCCTGTCTTATGCGCGTGGACAGACCAAGATCTTTGATGGCCTGGACATCAATATCCGCCGTGGCGGCGTCACTGCCATCATGGGCCCGAGCGGCACGGGCAAGACGACCCTGCTCAGGCTGGTGACGGGGCAGGAGTTGCCTGACCAGGGCAGCATCCTGTTCGACGGCGAGGAAGTGACCGAGATGAGCCGGCGGGAGCTGTTCCGGATGCGCAAGCGCGTCGGCATGCTGTTCCAGAACGGCGCGCTCCTGACCGACCTGAACGTCTACGACAACGTGGCGTTTCCCCTGCGCGAGCACACGAAACTGCCCGAAAGGCTGATACGCCACGTCGTGCTCACGAAGCTCCATGCGGTGGGATTGCGGGGTGCCTGGAACCTGATGCCGAACCAGTTATCCGGCGGGATGGCACGGCGCGTGGCCCTGGCCCGGGCCATCGTGATGGACCCGGAAATCATCTACTACGACGAACCGTTCGTCGGGCTCGACCCGATTTCGATGGGCGTCGTGGTGCGCCTCATTCGCCGCATGAACGACGCGCTCGGGCTCACGAGCGTGGTGGTCACGCACGACGTGGACGAGGTCTCGACGATCGCGGATTGCACCTTCCTGTTGTCCGAGGGGCGGGTCGTCGCCTCCGGCACGCCGGAGGACCTGCAGCACCACCAGTCCGAGACGGTCGTGCAGTTCATGACGGGCATGGCCGACGGGCCGGTCCCGTTCCACTATCCGGCGCCGGACTACGGCGAGCAGCTGCTCGCCCACCGCGGCAAGTAGCGCGCCGACATGTTCAACAGCACGGGACGTGGCCTGCGGCGACTGGCGCTGGAAATCGGCTACTCGCTGCGTAGCTTCCTTGAGCACTTCGGTGCAGGGCAACTGTTCCTGCTGCGCATCCTGGTCAACATGCCCTATGCGCTGGCGCGCCCCGGGCTGATCGTCAAGCAGGTCTACGTCACCGGCGTGCAGTCGCTGGTCGTGATCATGCTCGCGGGGCTGTTCGTCGGAATGGTCCTCGCGCTGCAGGGCTTCCTGACGCTCTCGCGTTTCGGGGCCGAGGAGAGCATCGGCATGGTCGCGGCGCTTGGCCTGGTGCGCGAACTCGGTCCCGTGGTGACGGCGCTGCTGTTCGCCGGCAGGGCCGGGACCGCCCTGTCCTCGGAGATCGGCCTGATGCGCGCGACCGATCAGCTCTCCGGCATGGAAATGATGGCCGTGGACCCGATCAAGCGGGTCGTCGTGCCGCGCTTCCTCGGCGGCGTGATCGCCATGCCGATCCTGGCCGTGATCTTCAGCGCCATGGGGATCTTTGGCGCGTGGCTCGAGGGTGTCATTGTCCTCGGCGTCGACGAGGGTGCATTCTGGTCACAGATGCAGGCGCAGGTTGACCTCCGCGAGGACGTCATGTCCGGCGTCATCAAGAGCTTCTTCTTCGGTATCGCCGCCAGCCTGCTGGCGGTGTACGAAGGTTACAATTGCATCCCGACCGCCGAAGGGGTGGGGCGCGCCACGACGAGAGCGGTCGTCAACACATCGCTGACGGTCCTGGTCCTGAATTTCATGCTCACGGCCTGGCTGTTGGGAGGTAACTAGCTTTATGCGGCAGACACGCGCTGTGGAACTCGGTACCGGGTTGTTTGTCTTTATGGGCATCCTGGCCCTGTTTTTCCTGACGACCCGGGTCACGACTTTTGATGCTTACTCGGGAGCTGATGGCTACGAGTTGACGGCCCGGTTCGACCAGATCGGCACATTGAAGACCCGTTCGCCGGTCTCCATTTCGGGCGTCCAGATCGGGCGCGTCACGGCGATCGACTTCGATGTGGAGCGACTTGAGGCGGTCGTGACGATGAGGATCGCATCGCGCTACGATCGTATTCCGAATGATTCGGATGCGAGCATTTTGACCTCGGGCATTCTCGGTGGGCAGTACATCGGCCTGCAGCCGGGTGGCTCCGACGAGCCGTTCAGGAACGGCGACGAGATTGCTTTTACCCAGTCCGCGGTAGTGCTGGAGCAACTGATCAGCAAGTATCTTTTCAGCCGGGCCGACGGTGGAGACTAGACCATGACAATGAACCTGATGCGCATGAAGCTGGCCGTGGCCCTGCTTGCGCTCGGCGCAATGGCGGCCGTTTCAGCCGAGCCCGAGCGGAGTCCCGAGCAGGTGATTCGCGACGCGTCCGAGTTGACCAACGAGGCGCTGGAGGGCCGGCGCGACGAGCTCAAGGGCGATCGGGAGGCACTTTTCCAGCTCATCGACGAGGTCCTGCTGCCGCGCTGGGATCGCCAGTACACCGGCCAGCTCGTCATGGGCCGCTACTGGCGCGAGGCCTCCAGCGCGCAGCGCGAGGCTTTCATCTCCGGGCTGTATCGAAAGCTCCTCGACAGCTATGGCGACGGCGTCCTGCAGTACCAGTCGGATCACCTGAAGATCCTCGGGACGCGCGGCGATCCGGCGGATGGACGCGTGATGGTGGATTCGGAGGTGCGCCTCGAGGACGGGACGGCGGTGCCCATCAGCTACCGGCTGCGGATCCACGAGGACAGCTGGAAGGTCTACGACGTGGTCGTCGAGGGCATTTCCTACGTGACGAATTACCGCAACCAGTACGCCAGCGAGTTTCGCGCCAAGGGCCTCGAAAAGGTCATCCAAGAACTGCAGGCCACCGGCTCTTGAGCAGCGACACCGAAAACCTCGCTGAGGCCGTCGCAGGGAGCGTAGAGATCAGGGACCGGGGCGGCGGACGCTTCGAGATCCTGGGCGAACTCAGTTTCCAGACTGTCGCGACGGCCCTCGAGAAAAGCAAGGCCATGTTCTCGAAGCATTCGATCATCGAGATCGATCTCGCCGGGGTCACGCGCGCCGACAGCGCGGGACTCGCCCTGATGCTCGAATGGGTCAACCGGGCCCGCAACAATGCTCACGACCTGCGATTCACGAACATTCCCGCGCAGATCATCTCGATCGCGCAGATCAGCGAGGTCGAGGACATGCTTTACCGCGCGGAGCGCTGGACCGGGGCCTGAGCGACAGCCTACAGGTCCTCCTCGTCTTCCCAGTCCTCGTCCTCGAAGTCGAGCCCGATGTCCTCGTCCGGGCCGGGAGCCCCGCGGATCACGTACTCGGCCCGCTGGCGGTAGGCCTCACGGACGAAAATGTAAGGATCGGGCGCCTGCTGGATCGTGCGGTCCAGTGGCAGTAGCCGGCGGCGGGTGTCGATAATCTCGAGCGCGACGAGCTTGTCGCGGAGGCTCCGGTTGTCGTCAAGGTAATTCCAGACGACGTCGGTCTGGAAGCGGGCGAATGTGCCGACGCCGCCGCGCATCGAGCTCGGCCCGAGCAGGGGCAGCATCAGATAGGGTCCCGGGGGCGCGCCCCACTTGCCAAACGTCTGGTCGAAAGTCGCGCGGTTCCTCACGAGACCGGTTTCGCTGGCGAAATCCCACAGCCCCAGGAAGCCAACCGTCGAGTTCAGCACGAAGCGCCCCGTCTGCTTGCCGGCCTCGCCGGGCTGCCCTTGCAGCAGATGATTCAGGACCCAGATCGGCGTGGACAGGTTATCGAAGAAATTCGCGACCCCGGACTTGACGGGGCGCGGCGTGACGTTGTCGTAGGCGCGCGCCACGGGGCGCAGCACGATGCGGTCGGCCGTCTGGTTGAACGCAAAGACCTTGCGATTCAATGGTTCGAGCGGATCATAGGACGCACGGGCATCCGGGTCGCGCGGCGTGGATGCGCACCCCGTGGCCAACGCCATGACGATCATCGTTGTCGCGAGCGCGCGCCTCACGCGCCATTGAGAGCTCATCCGGCTTGTCCTGTATCGAGTCTGTGTGTGTGCGCGAGGGTGCCTTAACGGGTCGCGCCAGCGCGCCGCTGCTGCAGGTACGGTTCCAATTCGGCGATCCTGGCCTCGAATCGCGACCGCTGCCAGGGCTGCAAATCGGGCTCCTGCAGCGCGAGCCGAAGCTTTTCCAGCGCCATCGGTAGCTGGCCGGTGAGCAGATGATACTCGGACATGTAGTAGAGCGCCTCAGCGCCGAGGCCGGCCGCATCGGCCGCGTTGGCGATGAGCCGGACCTGGGGCGGTGTCGGCCGGACATTATTGAAAAGGTCAAGCAGCAGAGCGTGGGCCTCGTCGGAGTAGCCGCTGCGGATCAGCGCCTCCGCATAGCGCACCGTCAGGGGCCGGTTGCGCGGAAACAGCCGGGCCGCCTGGTCGAAGACTGCCAGTCCGTCATCCTGTCGTCCGGCCAGGATCAGCGCCTCGCCCAGTCCGGAATGGAACACGACCGTGGTGTCGTCCTCGGCAAGGAGCCGCTCCAGCACCGGGACCGCCTCGGCAAACTTGCCGGCGCGTAACAGCGCCAGGCTCCAGCCATAGCGCGTCGCCGTGGAGGCATGTTTGCCCTCCCGCTCGAGGTCCGCGCGAAAACGCGCCAACGCATCGTCCGCAGTGCGGGCGTTGAAGGCGCGGATCCGGGCGCGCATCAAGCCGTAGGCCGGCGTCTCGTCGACCTCGACCACCTCCGTGCGTTCGGCTCGATTGCGGGTCTCCGCGATACGTGCACTGGAGAGGGGATGCGTCTGCAGGAACTCCGGCGCCCTGGAACCCGGACTCCCGGCATCGCGGGAAATCGTCTCGAAAAACGACGGCATGCCCATCGGGTCGAATCCGGCCTGGGCGAGAAAGTGTAGCCCCACCCGATCGGCCTCGTATTCGTTGGCGCGGGTGTAATTGATCTGTTCCTGCATTGCGAGCCCCTGGGCGCTCATGATGGCCGCTGGAATGACGTCGCCTCCTGCACCCAGCATGATGGCAGCCAGCACCGCGGCGGTCGCCAGGATGCTTGTCTTCCCCGTAGCCGAGATGCGCCGCGCGATGTGCTTTTGGGTGACGTGCGCGATTTCATGCGCGAGCACGCCGGCCAGTTCGCTCTCTGATCGCGTGGCGGTAATGAGGCCGGTATTGATCCCTACATACCCGCCGGGCAGGGCGAAGGCGTTGATCGCGTCGTCGTTGACGACGAAAAACTCGAACCTGAGGGTGCCCTCGTGCGCGTACGAGGCGATACGGGTACCCACGGTCATGATGTAGTCGGCGACTTCCGGATCCTCGAGCACGCTTCCCGCGGTGCGGAGCTGGTGCAGGACCGACCGGCCGATGGCGTCCGCCTGGCTGCGGGTGAACACCGCATCCGCCGGACTGCCGATATCGGGCAGGTTCCGGTGCGGATCGGCGCCGGCCGTCGCGGTCACGACGCAGGCGGTAAGCACAAGGAGGAGGCGGTTCAACATTCGGTTTTCCGGCGCAGTCTACTCTTGGCGACCCGCAACTAAGACAGGAAAGGGCGCCCGGCAGTTCCCGCGGTTACAGGGCCTCCGAGGCGTAGTCCGCGAGCCGCGAGCGCTCGCCTCGCGTCAGTGTGACGTGGCCGGAGTGCGGCCAGCCCCTGAAACGGTTGACGACGTAGGTGAGCCCGGAGGTCGTCTCGGTGAGATAAGGGGTATCGATCTGCGAGATGTTGCCCAGGCACACCATCTTCGTGCCCGGTCCTGCGCGCGTGACCAGCGCCTTCATCTGCTTCGGTGTCAGGTTCTGGGCCTCGTCGATGATGATGAATCGGTTGAGAAAAGTCCGGCCCCGCATGAAATTGAGGGAGCGAATCTTGATCCGGCTGCGCAGCAGGTCCTGGGTCGCGGCGCGGCCCCAGTCGCCACCTTCTTCACTCTGGGTCAATACCTCGAGGTTGTCCATCAGCGCCCCCATCCAGGGTTCCATCTTTTCCTCTTCGGTGCCCGGCAGGAATCCGATGTCCTCGCCGAGGGGAACCGTGACGCGGGTCATGATGATCTCGCGGAACCGCGCCTTGTCCAGCGTCTGCGCCAACGCGGCGGCGAGCGTCAGCAGGGTCTTGCCGGTGCCGGCGGGACCCAGGATGGTGATGAAGTCCACGCTGTTCGACATCAGCAGGTTGAGCGCGAAATTCTGCTCCCGGTTGCGAGCCGTGATGCCCCAGACATTGTTGCGGCCACGGTAGTTGCCCGCCAGTTCGATGACGGCGCTATCGCCATCCAGCTCCCTGACCAGCGCCTCGAACTGGCTGTCACCTTCGAGGTACAGGAACTGATTGACCTGCCAGTTTTTCACCCGCTCGCCGGTCACGCGGTAGAACGTGCGGCCTTCCTCCTTCCAGGAGTCCATGGACTTGCTGTGCGTATCCCAGAAATCGGGGGACAGCACCTCCACGCCCGAGTAGAGGAGATCGAGGTCGTCGAGCGTGCGGTCGCTGAAGTAATCCTCCGCGTGCACGCCCAGGATGGTTGCCTTGATGCGCAGGTTGATGTCCTTCGAGACCAGCGTCACGCGGGCATCCGGGTGCGCCTCCTGGAGCATCAGGCAGTTTTCGAGGATCGAGTTGTCTGCGCGGCTGCCCGGCAGGGTGTCCGGCAACAGCGGCTGGTTCGGCCGCGTCTGGAAGAACAATCGGCCGGGGCGGCGGTTGCCTGGCCCGTTGAGCCGGTGCTCGCCCGGGATCTCGATGCCGTGGTCGATGTGAGCCTTGTCGGCGCCCTGGATCATCTGGTCGATGAAGCGGCTGACCTGGCGGACGTTGCGCGCCGCCTCCGACATGCCCTTTTTGCCTGCGTCCAGTTCCTCGAGCACGACCATCGGCAGGTGGATGTCGTGTTCGTCGAAGCGGAACAGCGCGGCCGGATCGTGCATGAGCACGTTGGTGTCCAGGACGAATACGCGGCGGGGCTCTGGTGTGATGCTCAATCGGACTCCTGCCGCGGCGGGCGGGTGTGCATCGGGCCTTGAGAAACGCGGTTCAGAGCGCCTTAACGGCCTCGAGGACCTGCTCGACGTGGCCCGGGACCTTCACCTTGCGCCATTCCGCGCGCAACACGCCCTGCGCGTCGATGAGGAAGGTGCTGCGCTCCACGCCCATCACCTTGCGGCCGTACATGTTCTTTTCACGCATCACGTTGAAGATCGTGCATAGCGTTTCGTCAGCGTCGGAAATCAGCTCGAATGGGAACTCGTACTTGGCCTTGAACTTCTCGTGCGAGGCGACGCTGTCGCGCGATACGCCAACGATTTCTGCACCCGCTTCCTGGAAGGCAGCGTAGTGATCGCGGAAGCCCTGTCCCTCGGTCGTGCACCCCGGGGTGTCGTCCTTCGGGTAGAAATAGAGCACCAGCGTTCGCCCCTTGAAATCCGCCGGGCCGAGCTTCCTGTCACCCGTCGCGGGCAGCTTGAATGCGGGGACCTTCTTGCCGATGACAGCTGTGGACATGCTTGAATTCCTCCTGGCGGCTCAGCCCTTGACCGGTTCCATGATGGCGTCAAGGTTCAAATGGTCGCAGAAATCCATGAACTCATCCCGCAGCGCGGAGATCTGCAAGTTGCTCGGGATATTGATCGTGATCTGCACCGAGAACATCGGCGCACCGGTGTGGGCCGCCGAATAGCTGCGCGTCGCCATCTCCGCGATGTCGATGTCCCGACTGGCGAAAAAACTGGCGAGGTTGAAGACGATCCCGGGCTGGTCCAGGCAGACCACGTCGATGGCGTAGGGCAGCATGTTGGAGCGCGGCGCGCGTTCCTCGGTGCGGCGCATGGACAGCGACAGCCCGGACTGCTCCTCGACTTTCTTGAGTTCCGATTCCAGGCGCGCCAAGGTATGCCAGCTGCCGCTGACCAGCAGCAGCATCGCGAACTCGGAGCCCAACGCGATCATGCGGCTGTCGAGAATATTACCGCCGCAGTCGAGCACCGCCCGGGTGAGTTCATGCACGACGCCGGAGCGGTCGCTGCCGACCGCGGAGATCACGACCAGTTGTTTCACAGGCTGTTGTCCTGCCACGGGAGGTAAGTCTGGGAGGGGAACATGGCCGGCAGTGTACCCGCAACGGCGCCGGGTGCGAAGAGCGCATTTCCGGCCACTGTACGACCGAGCTTGCCGCCCCAAGGGCCTACCGATACCATCGTGGGCTGAGTTCACGACGCGGTCACCGCGGGGAGACAGCCGATGATGGGCGGCAGCATGGTGGCCCTGGTCACGCCGATGCATGGCGACGGCTCCCTTGACCTGGAGGCGCTCGCCCGGCTGGTGGAGTTTCACGCGGAGGCCGGCACGGACGCGATCATCGTCTCCGGCACCACGGGAGAATCCCCCTGCCTGTCGGCGAGCGAACTCGCTACCCTCATCCGTGCCGCACTGGAGGCTGCAGCCGGGCGCGTCACCATTATCGGCGGCAGCGGCAGCAACTCGACCGCGCGCGCAATCGAGTTGACAGCCGTGGTCCGCGAGGCCGGTGCCGCCGCCGCGCTTGTCGTGACCCCTTATTACAACAAGCCCACGCAACAGGGCCTCTTCCTGCACTACGAGGCCGTGGCTCGCGAGGGCGGCTTGCCGGTGATTCTCTACAATGTTCCCGGCCGCACGGCCTGCGACCTCCTGCCCGAGACCGTAGCGCGGCTCGCCGATGTGCCCGGCGTGGTCGCCATCAAGGAAGCGGTGCCCGGCACGGAGCGGCTGCGCCGCTTCCGGGAACTCATGGGCGATCGCCTGGGTCTCTTGAGTGGCGACGATGCGACGGCGATGGATTTCCTGCTGGCCGGCGGTGACGGCGTCATCAGCGTGACGGCAAATGTCGCGCCGCGCCTGATGCACGGGCTCTGCGAGGCCGCGCGGCACGCCGAACCGCGTAAGGCGCAGGCCCTGAACGACCGCCTCGAGGGGCTGCACCGCACTCTGTTCATCGAACCGAACCCGATACCTGTAAAATGGGCGGTCGCACAGATGGGACTCATCCAGTCCGGAATCCGGCTGCCGCTGACGCAGCTGGAAGAACGGCATTACAACGAGGTGCGCGCCGCGATGGCGCGTGCCGGAGTGGAATACACCTCTTGATTTCTATTATCCGAGGCTTCGGCCTGCTGGCCACCGCGTTGCTGCTGAGCGCCTGCACCCAGAGCGCCTGTCGACCGGGACCGCACCTGGACGCCAGGGCGTTGCCGCCGCTGGTCGTACCGGATGGCATGGATGCGCCCGATCGGCAGATGGCGCTGCGCGTGCCTGACGCGCGGGTCGCGCCCGGTCGGCCCATGGACGATCCGGGCGGCTGCATCGTCGAGCCGCCGTCCTTCTATGCGGAGCCCGGGGAGCCTAATCCAGACGGGCTGCCGGTGCGTCCGGCGGCCGTCGATCCTGGCGGGGCGCTGCGCGCGGCGCCGTCGCGCGTGACCCGCGATGTCACGCGCTTTGTGGAGGACTGGGCCGAGGCCTGGGGAGAGCGGGACTTCAAGGTGTGGGTCGAGTTCTACGAGCCGGATTTCACGCCCGAGGGCTACGACAGCAACGCCGCCTGGCGCACCGAACAGGAACGGCTCTTCGAGGTGGATGCGACGACCCGGATCGATCCCGACAGCGTGCGTGTCAACGTGCTTACCGAGGGCAGGGTGCGCGTCCGCTTCGTGCAGCAATTCGGCCTGGGCGACCAGGAGCGCGCGGTGGTCAAGGAACTCCTGCTGACCCCGCAGACAAGGGGTGCGGGGTGGCTGATTGCCGAGGATTACGTCGTCGAGGTGCTCTAGCCCGCTTTATTCATGAACCTTTGTCTGAGAGGCGATTTTTGCCCACG